>CAXBHA010000626.1:0-2320 GCA_963974955.1 uncultured Yeosuana sp.
ATCCCGAACAAAGCCTTAAAATGAAAAAAATATTATTAATTGAAGATGATGTTGTTCTACGGGAAAACACGGCAGAACTGTTGCAATTATCAGGTTATCTAGTAGAAACAGCTTCCAATGGGCGTGCAGGTGTTGAGGTTGCAAAAAAATACCAGCCCAATATTATTGTTTGCGATATCATGATGCCAGAACTTGATGGTTATGGTGTTTTGGAGAACTTATCAAAAAATGAGACTACTAAATATATTCCTTTTATTTTTTTATCAGCCAAAACAGAGCGACATGATATAAGAAAAGGAATGGATCTGGGTGCGGATGATTATATTACTAAACCGTTTACTGAAGATGAGCTTATAAGTGCCATAGAAAGCCGTATAGCAAAGGCGTCGATTCTTCATGAAGAAAGGAAGATCCATGAGATGCATGGCAATTTTGAAGAGCAAGACGAGATACGAACCCTGAATGATTTAAAAAATTTTTTTGATGATAATGGTAAAACATTTCATTATTTAAAAGGAGAGATTATTTATGAAGAAGGAAACAACTCCAATTTTATTTTTTTGATTAGAAAAGGAGTGGTTAAAAACTATAAGTTCGACCAAGACGGAAAAGAACTTACTACCAATTTGTATCAAGAGGACGAATTATTTGGATATACTTCTTTTATTCAAAATATTCCTTATCAAGAATCGGCAACTGCTATCCAAGACACCGAATTGGTTGGTGTTTCAAAACAAGGACTAAAAGAGGTGCTAGATAACAATCATAAAATAACGCTGGAGCTCATTCAATTGTTAACAGATAACCTTTCGGGAGCAAGAGACCAATTACTCGATATGGCTTATAGTTCTGTAAACAGAAAAACGGCGTTTACAATTCTAAAATTTGCCGAAAAATTAAATAATAAGGCTGGCGAACCTATACGGATTTCAAGAAATGATTTGGCGAGTGTTGCAGGCATCGCAACCGAAACATTAATTAGAACCTTATCTAGTTTTAAAAAAGATGGTCTTATAGAAATAGAAGCCAGAAACATTAAAATATTGGACATTCAAGGACTTCAACAAATAAATTAATCCATTACGGTACATTAGCATTGCAAAATATGATTTATATCATTTTTTGTGATATTTCTTGAACATATTTTTGTTTTTATTTGATGCATCTTAATGAAGAACATATTAATACCTACTGATTTTTCAGAAAACTCATGGAATGCCATTGTGTATGCGCTTCATTTTTTTGAGAGCACTCCATGCAATTTTTACTTGTTGCATGTCAACACAATAAACACCTTGGTAGGTGTAGAAACAACGTATGTTCCAACACAACCGGTGATTGACGATGCATTTGTAAAGCCATCAAAAATCCAATTAAAAAATATTTTAAAACGTATTAGCAGTTTACATTTAAAAGCAAAACATCGTTTTTTTACACTTACAGAATATAATTATTTTATTGATTCTATAAGAAAGCATGTCAAAGAAAACCAAATTGATATGATTGTTATGGGAACCAAAGGAGCGTCTGGTTTAAAAAAATTGATTATTGGAAGCAATACAGGCGATGTGATAACGCGAGTTCATTGTTCAACATTAGTGGTGCCAGAAAATGCTAAATACAAAAAACCTAAAGAAATTGCATTTCCAACAGACTTTTCTTCATTTTATTCAACAGTGTTATTGAAGCCAATTCTAGATATTCTTGATACATATAAAGCATCAATCAGTGTTTTACATATTAATAAAAAGGGAAGTAAATTAAATTCAGATCAAGAAATCAACAAAGGCTATTTAGAAGATTATTTTAGTCATAATAATTATAGCTTCCACAATTTAACAAATAACCATATAGAGGCTGCAATACAATCGTTTGTTGAAAATCAGAAAGTTGATTTAATAACTATGGTTGCTAAAAATTTAAATTACTTTCAACGCATATTATTTCATCCAACGGTTCAAGCCATAAGTTATCATACCGACGTCCCATTTTTGGTGTTGCACGAATAGATTTTTAATGTAAACCAATTAGTTATATTAGCCAAAACCTAACATTGGTCATATTTTTTTATAATTTGAATAATTATATTTACAGTAATTATTATAGCAATTTTTTGAGAAGACAGAAAGTGATTTTGGAAGGATATTGCTATCTGTCTTTTTTTTAATGGTCGAATCATGAAGGTTGTAAGCTCATCTCCAAAATACGTTAAGTGGTTGAATGCAGATTTAATGCATGAAGAATCAAGTAAATGGATGTCTGAATTGAGATTTATAAATGATGAGGAACACTTTTTTGAAGATTTAATCAAGCTATTCAC
>CAXBHA010000627.1:0-2319 GCA_963974955.1 uncultured Yeosuana sp.
GTTCTTAAAACTAATTTTTTATCTCCTTTAACATAATGTTTTTCATATAAATCTGAAAGTGTCGAAGATTTTATACTTTCAGGAATTTTAGTTCCAATTATTTTTCCATTTTTATCAGCATCTAAACCAATAATACCAGCAAAATTATTGCTCCCATTTTTTTGCCAAAAATTAAATATTAATTCAATGGCCTTCTCTGGCATAAAATCGTCTGAATCAATACAGATGTTCAATTCTGTGTTTATTAATGCATAGGCTGCATTATGAGCGCCATGCATACCTTGATTTTCCTGATAATGATATTGAATATCAATTTTTTTCTCATTTATCCAACTTTGAACCAATAATTTTGTATTGTCTGAAGACCCATCGTCAATGATTAACCAAATAAAATTTTGGTTTGATTGTCTCACCAGACTTTGATATACTTGTTCCAAACAATAAGCTCTGTTATATGTTGGCGTAAACACGGTTATGGCTTTTTTTAAATTATTCATAATAAATAAAATACATTAAAAATGTAAATAAAAAATAGATGGTCACTATTTTAGCAATCATAATTTGTTGATTTTTAAAAAACTGTTGTTTTAGTAAAGGGTATATAATTATAAATGCCATAAGGAACCAAGACAAATAAGCAAAACGATTCGAAAAATTGGCTCTGATTACGAGTATCCAAAAGGCGTTACAAATCAAATAAGTCCCATAAAATTGTTTGTAAAATTTATCATTAAATTGCCTTTTAATGATAAAGTACCACCCTGCAAATACGGGGAAAGAGCTATAAAACAAAAAATCCCAACGAAAACCTGTATGGCTAAAATTCTCACTATCCATTTCTTGTGTGAGATACCCCGCCAAACGATCATCTCCAAAACCTAAACTTGTAAAAAGATTTATAAATATGGATCCAAAAAACAACGACATTGGGATTGAGAAAAACCAGGCTTTTAAATAGATTTTTGGTTCATTGTAAAACAAGGTTAATATATAAGCTATAACAGGCAATAATAAGGTTTTATGAAACAATACTGCCAAAGCAAACAAAGCACCCATAATTATTCTATTATTAGGATAGCACAAGCCCCATAAAAAAAAAGAGGTAGCCAGTCCATTTCTTATTCCATTAGTTCCATAGGTATAAAATGAAAAAGATACAACAAACATTAAAAATCCATAAAACCAATAATCTTTAAAGTATTTTTTAGAAATAATATAAGTTGGCAGGGTATATAAAACCGATGTTATTAAAAAGAATCCATGAACGTTCACCAATTTTGATAACATTTTCATATAAATATGAAAAGCTATATCTTGATCAGTTGTTATAGGGGAACCATTTGCATATCTATTAAAATAATTGGCATATGTACTCATATCCCCAAACACTTTAAAACTTATAGGGCGTAAACCTAAATACACAATAATTAAAACTAACAGTAGCCAGCCTGCATTTCTTAAAAATTTAAGATTCTTTTGATCATTTAGTCCTAAAGCATAGGCATGTAATAAAATGGCTACCACTATGAAAAGACAAAAATAAATATAGACATCATAATAATTTTTTAAAGGAATAAATTCTATCATAAACTATATTTTAAAAATCCGAAAAACCCTAAACTTATCAACCTAATTAAACCTAACCTTTGTTTTTATACATATCTTTGTTTTGTTTGTTCATAAGCTAAAACAAAAAAAATCAACTAATGATAGACAAATTAAATAACTTTAAATATACTCCTCTAAGTATAGTATGAATCAAAAACTGTCAAAAAAAATGAGTTTAATCCCATAAAGTAATTAATAATTGAGGCTCTAGTAATATCAATTTTATCATTAAGATATAATTTATATATAAATAGATTTAATGTGTAATATATGTTTACATCAATTACAGACTTAACCCAATTTAAATTTGTAATATCTTAGAAATCCGTGCACATAGTTTTTTTTTAAGAAATAATTATACCATAAATATTTCAAACATTATTTTTTCAAAGTATTATAAAATTTAGACTGATCTTTTTTTATTGATTAAATTATCCCATAAAGGCATAATAAATTCTGGTTTAAATCTAATCACATTAGTTTTTGCTTTTTTAGACATCCTATTTCTTAACTCATAATTTTCTATCAATAGATGGATTTTTTTAGCAAGCTTTTCAATATTGTTTGGTTCAACAAGAATGCCATCTTCATTGTTTGTTAAAATACTTTTTGGTCCTGTTGGACAATCAAATGATATAACCGGTAAACCATTTGACAATGCTTCTAATAACACCATTGGGAATGTTTCAAATCTTGAACTCATAACATAAA
>CAXBHA010000628.1:0-2318 GCA_963974955.1 uncultured Yeosuana sp.
AAAAGGCTACTCCTATTTAACTTCGAATTATCAGCCTTTCAGGGAATTTGGGGAAGCTAACTATAAAGATGGCGCAAGAGATGGCTTCTATTACAATGGCGGAAGCTGGTTGCGTGCAGAATACTCCGGGTATGTAGTTGGATTAAGACATGGATGGAAAAAGGCAAAAACATTTATGGAAAACAGGGCCTGGGCAGAAATTAATCTCAATCCAAAATGGCCGTACAGCAAAGAATTTATTCCCACAAAATGGACCACAACCGATTCTTGGTGGCCATCAACCCGAGGCTTAAGTTGGAATGTGTTTATACTCATGGCAAATGAGGTGGCAGGACTTCGCACACCAGATATGGATCCCGATTTCAAAAAATAGAAAATGACTGTTTTTCTTATTGTTGTCTAGAACAGAGTCAAATAAAAATAGTTATAAAATGAAGTTTCAAAAAACAACCCTATTAATTTTGATCTTTTTAACCATATTTTCCTGTATTAATGAGAAAGCTGTAAATACTGAAAAGGCTTGGTGGAAAGAAACGGTGTTCTATGAAATTTATATGCCCAGTTATAAAGACAGTAATGGCGATGGGTACAGCGATTTTAAAGGCTTGACATCCAAGTTGGATTATATTCAAAATCTTGGTGTAAAAGGTATTTGGTTAACACCTTTCTTAAAATCGCCAAAAGTTGATAATGGGTATGATGTTTCAGATTATTATGCCGTGGATTCAACGTATGGAACCTTGGATGATTTTAAACAGTTCCTGAACGAGTCACATAAAAGAAACATAAAAATAATCATGGACTTGGTCGTTAATCATACTTCTACCGAATCAAA
Source organism: uncultured Yeosuana sp. (assembly GCA_963974955.1). Classification (GTDB taxonomy): domain Bacteria; phylum Bacteroidota; class Bacteroidia; order Flavobacteriales; family Flavobacteriaceae; genus Yeosuana. The sequence continues at coordinate 836 of CAXBHA010000628.1, forward strand.
ATGGTTTCAAGAATCAAAAAAAGCAAAAGACAATCCCTATCGCGATTATTATATATGGAAAGACGAGCCCAACAATTGGGAATCATTTTTTGGAGGTTCAGCTTGGGAATCTGACTCAATTTCGAACCAATATTACTATCATAAGTTTGATAAAAGAATGCCCGATTTAAATTGGCAAAATCCGAAGGTGGTTGAAGAGATTCAACACGTTTTAAGGTTTTGGTTGGATTTGGGCGTTGATGGATTTCGGTTAGACGTTATCAACTTTTTGACTACAGAGGGTATTGCTCTTGATAATCCCATAGATGAAGATGGCGCACAAAATCATTTATATGACATCAACCAAAAAGGCATTAAAGAAGCCATGAAAACAATCCGAACAACCGTAAATGAATATGAAAACCGTTTTATAGTTGGAGAAATAGGAAGTGATAAAATTGAAGTATTGAAACAATATCAAGACACCGAATTATTGGATGTGATATTCAATTTTAATTTTGGAAGTATTCCTGAGTTTTCAGCGCAACAGATTTTTGATGAGCTGCAGAGCATGGAGAAAAACATGAGCAACTATCCAACCCTGTTTTTTGGAAGTCATGATATGCCACGTCTTATAAACCGTTTGGCAAAAAACAATTTCGAAAGGGCAGAGGCTTTGGCGGCTTTAATGCTAACGGCTAAAGGGGTGCCTTTTATTTATTATGGCGAAGAAATCGGGATGGAAAACATTAAGGCTAATTCAATAGAAGAAATGATGGATGTTCAAGGTTGTACACACTACAATTTGGCTTTAAATAATGGAAAACCTAAAGAAGAAGCGCTTAAAATTGGGAATGAACATAATAGAGATAAATCTAGAAGCCCCATGCAATGGAACGACACCGAATTTGCAGGTTTTTCTACTAAAAAACCTTGGATTAAAGTAAATGAAAACTACAAGTATTTAAACGTTGCATCTTTAGAGAAAGATCCAAATTCGTTGCTAAACAATTATAAAAAACTGATTTCATTACGCAATTCAGAACCGGTATTACAATACGGTAAATACAACCAATTATCCTTTTCTAATGATTTAATATCATTTACAAGAGAATATAATGGTGAAACCATTAAAGGTTTCTTCAACTTTAGTGAAAACCCAAAGGAAATTTCTTTGAAAGCGAATGAAAAAATTTTAGTAGGTAAAACTGTAATTGAACCAAATAATTTTTTGGTGGTAAAACAAGAAACTTTCTAAAGCAAATTATTTTGAAGATATTATAATAGAATTTAAACCGTTCAGCTGAGTGAATGGAGTCATTTAGAAACACCAAAAAAAGGTCAGCGATTATAACGTGGTTCTGGTATCAAGGAAAAAGCGGTCTGTTCATTTAAAAAAAATCAGGAATAGATCAGATCACAAATAATTTTCAAGAAATCACAAAAATTTGTTGATTTTCCTCAGTGTTCGAGGCTTAAAATGTCGTGAGCTAAACTTCAATGC
>CAXBHA010000629.1:0-2313 GCA_963974955.1 uncultured Yeosuana sp.
ACCATACGCTCGCATGGTGTTCACGCGTTCTTCAGTCGAGTTTTCAGGCATGATCAATACCATGTGCAATCCAAACAAATTGGCGATAAAAGCCAGTGCTATCCCCGTATTACCACTGGTTGCTTCAACCAAATAACCTCCTTTTTTTATATCACCTCTTTTGATGGCTTCACTTATCATATTGAAAGCTGGTCTATCCTTAACGCTTCCTCCGGGATTATTTCCTTCTAATTTCAAAAAGAGTTTTACCCCTTTTTTGGATATGAGATGACTTGCCTCAACAAGTTGTGTATTTCCTATTTGGTTTAAAATACCTTTAGAGGATTCCATTTTTTTTAGGTCTTATTTTTATTTCAGTTTGATAGGTAACCAATGAATTTTCTGGAACAGACTGTGTAATCCAGACATTAGCCCCAATAGTACTGTTGGCTCCAATGACAATATCACCACCTAATATAGTGGCATTTGCATATATAGTGACATTATCTTCAATGGTTGGATGACGTTTGGTAGATTTCATATTCTTTTTAACCTGAAGGCCACCGAGTGTTACTCCCTGGAAAATTTTTACGTGACTTTTTATGATAGCCGTTTCACCAATCACAATTCCCGTTCCATGATCTACAAAAAATGAAGAGCCAATAGTGGCTCCCGGATGAATATCAATACCTGTTATACCATGCACATATTCACTCATCATCCTTGGAATAATTGGAACTTTGAGAAGATGTAGTTGATGACTCAATCTGTAAATTGAAATGGCATAAAACCCAGGATAGGCCAAATAAACTTCCTCAATACACGTTGAAGCAGGATCATTTTTTAAAAACGCTTGCGCATCTAGATTTAATTTCTTTCTAATAGCTAAAAACTGATTTTGAAAGTCATCCCAAGCGCTTTCACCATTTTCAATGCCGAGCTTTGAACTGATTTCTAAAAACGTTTCTTTTAAAAAAATTGTTTCTTCTTCCTGTTCATCAAACAGGTTATAAAAAAGTCGTTTGGTAAAAGGTTTTATTACCTCCTTTAAACGTATGTTATAATTCTTCATGGTTAATGTCACACTAGGATGATACAAAATTAAGCAATAATTAATTATCGAATAGATTGTATCACTGCCTTTGGAGCTTCCTTTCTTGAGCCATCAAAACCGTCTATACCACTCACGGTTGTATACTTTAGAACATATTTTTTACTGGGATTGATGATTCTATAAGCTGCTTGACACATGAGTGTTGCTTCGTGAAAACCACAAAGAATTAATTTTAATTTTTCAGGATAGGTATTCACATCGCCAACGGCAAAAATTCCAGGAATATTCGTCTGGTAATTTAAAGAATTATCCACTTTTATGGCATTTTTTTCTATTTCTAATCCCCAATCGCTGATAGGTCCTAATTTTGGAGACAACCCGAATAAAGGAATAAAACAATCTGCTTCCATCAATATCTTTTCATTTTCTTTAATGATGGTAACGCCTTCTAACTTTGTGTTCCCATATAGACCAATAACTTCAGCAGGCGTAATCACATCAATTTTACCAAGCGCTCTCAATTCACTTACTTTTTCAAAAGAATCCATAGCGCCTCTAAATTCATTTCTTCTATGAATAAGTGTTACTTCAGATGCCACATCAGCCAAAAATATACTCCAATCCAAAGCAGAATCACCTCCACCAGAAATCACTACTTTTTTGTTTCTATATACTTCTGGGTCTTTAATAAAATAGTCCACACCTTTTTCTTCATAATAAGCAATATTATCCATTAAAGGTTTTCTTGGCTCAAAAGAGCCTAATCCGCCAGCAATGGCAACTACGGGCGCATGATGTTTTGTTCCTTTATTTGTAGTGACCATAAATGTTCCATCGTCTAACTTTTCAATAGTTTCAGCACGTTCACCTAACGTAAACCCCGGCTCAAATTGTTTTCCTTGCTCTAACAAATTCTTTGTCAAATCTCCGGCTAAAATTTCTGGGAAACCAGGAATATCATAAATAGGTTTTTTAGGGTATAATTCTGAACATTGCCCCCCTGGCTGGGGTAAGGCATCAATTATGTGGCACTTCAATTTTAATAATCCCGCTTCAAAAACGGTAAATAAACCGGTTGGCCCTGCTCCAATAATCAATATATCTGTCTTTATCATTTTAAGCTTCTTTTTTTTCAATTAACCCTTTAGTGAATTCGTTTAAAGTGTCTACTTTTTGTTCGAAATCACCTTTTATGGTTTTTCTATATTCGTTTAAATTTTTGACCAAATCATCCACATTTTCTGGAATGACATCTTCAAAAAACTGACGTAATCGTTTGG
>CAXBHA010000630.1:0-2310 GCA_963974955.1 uncultured Yeosuana sp.
GAAGACCCTTCAATATTTAAATTTAATACATTACAATCGCCATCAAACTTAATGTCGGACGACTTGTTTTGATTAACATCCAGTTGGTCAACTGAAATTCTACCTTCTAAATAAGAATTATCATTTAATGTGATTTTAGCATTTCCCTGTTTTAATTTTAATTTACCTCGCGATTTTCCAACCATTTGGATTTTTAATTCATCCGTCTTTAAATCTAAATCAAAAAAAGACCCATCTAAACTATTTATTAAAAGGGTATTTAAATTAAAATTGTTTTCGCCTAGTATTTCTGAGCCCTTGTTGAGGGTTATTTTATCCAATTGTTTAAAACTTAAATGGATTTCCAATTTTTTATTTGATGTTATTCTGTTTGTGGTTGAAATTCTTAATACATCATTTAACACATCAAATTTTATGGCATCAATTAAATTTGAATCGGCCACTAAACGGCATTCTGTAGTATCTGCCTGCAAAATAAAAACCTCTAATTTGTCAAATATTTCTAGTTGAGAAAAAGAATTCAAGGTTTTATAAACTTCCACAACGTCTTTGTTTCCTGCTAGTTTTTCTTTTTTTTGCGCAATGGCGTTTATGGAAATTAAAATTAAAATTGATGCTATAATTGTTTTCATAGGTATTGTCATTAATCTACTTTATTATTATTATTATTATTATGTGTTCAATTATGTAAATTAAACCAGCTGCTAAGTTATCGGATTTTATTTTTTTGTAACTCTCGTATTTACTATTTCTTTTATAGGTATAACAACAATATCATTATTATTCAACTCAATGCTAATACAAATATTATCTATTGATATTATTTTACCAGTAATATTATCTATAGAAATTGTTTGTCCAATTTCAAAATTCTTTTTTGAATAAAATGAAAACAATAAACTCGTAATTATATCTCTAGATCCTAAACCAAAACCTATTGCTATAGTTATTAAAAAGGCTCCTAAAATAATTGTGACATGATTGGTAATGATGTCTGTCTTTATACCTGCTTGATTTAAAGCGGTAATTGTTATTGTGATTATAATGACGTAAAAAACCAAACTGCTAATAATTCTTTCTCCATGTAAATCAAACGATTCAAATAATCCACTTATAGCCCTTTTTATAAAATTTGCAATATATAATCCAATCATAAACAGAGCAATGGCACTAAAAAGTCTTGGTAAATAACGTAATAAACTTCCAATTTCCAACGAGACTATTTTCCATTCCATCACATCAGATGCGATAATTAAAAACAGTAAAAACAGCACCCATTTTATAAAGCCTACAATTACAGATGTAACATTAAATTTTAAATCTGTTTTACCAAATAAATTCTTTTCATTAATAACTTCAGTTAGTTTATCGACTTTTGCAAACTTTAGCGTACGCTTTAAAACATAAGCTATTATTTTAGTAATGAGCCACCCTATTATTAAAATTAAAATAGCAAACAATACTTTAGGAGCTACTTCGGTAATACTTTTAGCCATTTGGTTTAATGACTCTATTGTTAAATCTTTGATACTAGTAATAGTTTCCATAATATTTTATGTTTAGTTAGTTTATTGTTTTTTTGGTTTTTTAAGAATCGATTTTGCCGCTGAAGAAAAATTAGATGTAAATAAATCAGTCATATCCATAAGTAATTTTATTCTTGCTACATCATCCATGACCTTGTTTTTTAACTCTTTTGGCACCTCCTGAGGGGGTAAAGCAATCTTTTTAAATGGGTTTTTCATAATATTAACTTAATTTATTATACGCCTCTATTATTCTCGCTTTAGCTCTTTTAAGTCTCATTTTAACAGCGCTCTCACCAATCTCAAGTACATCCATTAGGTTTTTTATAGATAAATCATCTTGATATTTTAGTAGCAATATCATTTTGTCTTCTGGAGCTATCGTTTCTAAAGCTTTTTTTAATTTTTCTTCTTTTAATTGAAATAATGAATAGTCTTCAACTTCAATTTGTAAATGTTCGAAGTCTTCAGGATCTAAATCATTGCTTTTTGTTTTTTGCAGAACATTTTTATTAACATAATCAACACATGAGTTATACGTAAAAGCATAAAGCCATGTTGAGAATTTTGATTTACCACTAAATGAGGAGAGTTTCAGAAATAACTTAACAAAAACATCCTGAGCTAAATCTTGCGCCTCAACTTTAGTTTTGGTAAATCCATAACATTTGTTATAGACCACATGAGAAAATCGCTCATACAAAACTCCAAATAAAATATCATTCTTGGTTAATACAATTTGTTCTACAAGTTCTTCATCCGTTAAATGAAGACATGCGTGGTC
>CAXBHA010000631.1:0-2308 GCA_963974955.1 uncultured Yeosuana sp.
GGTAGAATGGACAACTCTTTGTAACCATGTGTTAAATAATCTTGGGAAAAACTGAATAGGAAATTTTTATCCAAAAAGTAACTTTTTCGCATAGCTGAACCAGCACCATCGGTTGCAAAAATGGCATCGGCATCTTCAACGAAATCGGTTTCTGATTCGTAATCATAAAATAACACTGTTGTATTTTCAAAATCGACAGATTTGCATTTTCTATTAAAATAAATAGAGACATTTTCATGTTTTTCGGCTTCATCCAGCAATAGCACATTGAGTCCGCTACGAGAAATGGAATTGATATATTCATACGATCTTCCGCTGTAATTGGATAAAAATGTATTACCCTCTTTATCATGTATCATCCGTCCATTCATAGGGATGCACAGTGATTTCACCTTATCTTCAATACCAACGAGTTTCATGGCTTTATTGCCACGATCAGAAAATGCCAGATTGATTGAACGTCCAGCACTAATTTGCACTTTTCTTAAATCTGGACGTTTTTCCATAACGGTTACATTGTAGCCTCTTTGTCCTAAGCGCAAGGCTAGGAGCGACCCACAAAGGCCAGCACCTATAATCAATATGTTTTGTTCGGCCTCTCCTAAATCCTCTCCAAAGGAGAGGACTTTTTTATCGTTGTTATTCATTTTGTTACTTTTACATCTCTAAAGTCCCCTCAAGGGGACAATCCCTCCCTTGAGGGAGGATTAAGGGGGGTGTTTATTTTAAAACTTCTTTTAATTTTTCAACCATTCTATATACATCTTGAAATGAATTATATAGTGGTACCGGAGCACATCGTATCACGTCTGGCTCTCTCCAATCGCTAATAACTCCTACTTCTGTTAATTTTTGATGTAATAATTTATCTGCGTTTTTTACTTGAATGGAGAGTTGACATCCGCGTTCTTCAGGATTCCTCGGCGTGATAATTTTGATGTGTTTATTATTAAGCGCGTTAATTGAAAACTCAAAATAACCAGTCAGCTTATTAGATTTTTCAACTAATTTTTTAATTCCTATGTCATTAAACATATCTAATGATGATTTAATCGCCGCCATGGACAAAATAGGGGGATTGCTTAATTGCCAACCTTCGGCACCCGGAAGTTGGTCAAAATCATCTCGCATTCTAAAACGCGTATCTTTGTTATGACTCCACCAACCCGTAAATCTATTGAGATTTTTATTATAAGCATGACGCTCATGAACAAAACATCCTGCTAAACTTCCTGGGCCGGAATTTAAATACTTATAGGTACACCAAACGGCAAAATCTGTTCCAGATTCATGCAGGTTAAGCTCTACATTTCCTGCGCCATGTGCACAATCAAACCCTACCATACAGCCATACCAAAGCAATCTCATGACCATGGGTTTTGAAAATAGATTCTAAATCATCATAATTTACTAATTCTTCACCTTTTCGAGGTTTCCACAGAATCAGTCCTTCTTCATCATCAAAACCATGATGACGTAATTGCGATTCAACAGCATATTTGTCAGAGGGAAAAGCATCGGCTTCCACTAAAATTTTATAACGCGTTTTAGTAGGTTGGTAAAACGACACCATCATAAAATGAAGATTTGCCGTCAACGTATTCATGACCACTACTTCTATGGGTTTTGCTCCAACCACGTTAGCCATACTTTCAGTTAAAAGTTCATGGTATTTTAACCAAGGATTTTTGGCATTGGTATGGCCTTCAACACCTAAATTTGCCCAGTCTTCCAATTCTTGGTTTATATAGTTCTTGGTTGTTTTTGGTTGTAATCCAAGTGAGTTACCGGTCATATAGATCAAATCATTTCCATTAGAATCCTTGGGAATATGAAATTGATCTCTGTAAGAAGATAATGGGTCATTTTTATCTTGAATTTTAGCAAATTCAAGATCTAATTGATAGTTGGACAATGTGAATTGTTTTATCGTTTGTAACAAAAATAAGGATTATAAGTTTAGAAAGGAAGACTGAAACTGTAGATATTATATTATTTCATTTTTTGTATATTTATAAAAAAAAGAGCAAAAAAAGGGTATGAGTAAAAAAATGAATTATACAAATGGTGAGATTACTATAGTTTGGGAGCCCGGAAAAGGGTTGCCAGATGTTTTTAAACCGAAAGAAAAACCATGGATTAAAATAGATGCCGCTACAACTGATGAAATGGTAAAGCAGGTTAAAGCATGTCCTTCTGGGGCTTTAAGTTATTATTTGAATGATAAAAAAACTAATAAGCGAATAGTTTAGGGGTATTTAAATAATCATATTTTGAATGTCCGTATTCATTCATAATACCATTTTTG
>CAXBHA010000632.1:0-2307 GCA_963974955.1 uncultured Yeosuana sp.
TGGGCGATTAACTTATCAGATGATGGAAAATTACTGGCCTACCGCAGCGGATAAGCCAACGGCGACCAAGCACGACATTGAACATTCAAAGTGGTATGGCAAAGTTCACAAAGTAGTTTTATCAAAAACAATGAAAGACTCGGTCCTTCCTAGCGCACAGGCAGCTTTTGCCAACACTAGTATTATTAACGAAAACCTTATGGACCATATCAATGAAATAAAACAATCCCGCCAAGGCGAGAGTAAGGAAATCTTGCTTTTTGGCAGCCCCACTGCAACTCATTCCCTTATGAAACTAAACCTAATTGACGGCTATTGGCTATTTGTGAATCCAATAATTCTTGGGCGGGGCATTCCATTGTTTGCCGACATCAAAGACAAAACAAAACTAAAACTATTGACAACCAAACAATTTAGTTGCGGGGTAACCGAACTGAATTATGTAGTGGACAATACATAGCAACCAACCGCAACTAACAAAGGGAAATTACGGTTACAATAAAATCATGAATGCAATAAATATTTTAAATGCAACAAATAAGTGTTATAAATTCTATTGAAGTGCCGGAGGGCTTTGAAGAAAAAGCAATAAAAGTGAGAGACATTTACATTGAATATTTTAAGACTAAACCGGGATTTGTAAGTTCAACCTTTTACAGAACGATCAACAAGGAGAATAAATTCAATTTTATCAACATAGTGGTGTGGGATTCGTACGAATCGTTTCAAGCGGTGGTAAATAGTGGGTTTGCAAATGAAGAGGGGCTTAACGCAGACCATATGAAAGTGTTGGGCAAGGGTTTCCCACCCCCTATAAAGGTATCACCCGGACAATTTGAAATTATACGGAACGACTAAAAAAAACCTGACAACAACGTGTTCCACGCTACATAAAGTTTACCCACTTCGGCCTACTATATAGCGCCCTCATTCCAAAGGATTGATCTATGCACCATTCAACTGATATTTCCGTCTTTTATCGATTAAGCCTATTTCAAACCTAATATTTCCTATCTTAGAAGGTTAGTAACTAACACCAGGTTGTAGTACCCCCCCCTCTATACACCCACAAAAATTTTACAGAATTAAAGGCCTTTACGTACATGAGATTGTACTGGAGCACCCAATAGTCACCTTCCTGATTGTTAGGGATTTAATGGTTCTGTTAATAAAATAGTAATTAGAAATAATTAATCCTTGTAAAAGCAAAACAAATGAAATTAGAAAAAATATTGGATAAATTAGGTTCGCTGGAAAAGAACTCCTTTATAAAAATTATTGACCATATTATTTCTAAGAATCCCAAAAACATCAAGGAAATTGAGAAAATTTTAAGTTCATCGGACAAAGGCCTCAAATCTGTTGATAACCTAAATATTTCTAATATTTTCAGTTTAACATCTGAAGAATTTACAGAATATCTGGTGTGTGAGTTTCAAGAAGCCAATTCCCAATTGGATATTCTTGTCGATATAATAATTCGGGATGGAAATTGCATAATGAAACAAGATTGGTTTTCAAGACTTTACGAAACCGAAATCAAAAATTTGAAGGTAAAAATCAAAAGTTTAAACACGGAACTTGAAAACGAAAAGTCTGAATTAAGTGAATCAAAAAAAAGAGATTACAAGATATATAAAGCTTGCTTAGCTACTGCCTATAGTAATGATATTGTTAATAACAGAGATGCCAAAATAACTTCTGATGAATTATCCATAATATTAACCTTGTCAAAACAACTTGGATTATCCCAAGAAGATGTAAAGCTAATTAATTATAGTATTTTACCAGTCAAGAAAGCTGAAATTCAGGAAGTAATTAACACCCTAAAAAACCTTGGAGTTGTATTCTTTTCCAAAAAAGAAAACACTCTATATGTAGCGGATGAGATGGTTAGGCTGTTAAGAAAAGTAAGAAAAAAAGAAGTTGCGGAAAAGTTCTACAGGCGTACATTAAAATTATTAAGAGAACCCATAATCAACCAAATTGCCAAAGAACACAATATTGATAGAAAATTAGCCAATTCACAAAAAATAGAGCAAATAATAAAAGAAGGGATTTCTTTTACGAATTTACTTTCATCAGAAATTTACAAGCAAGGAATAACCTTAACCGAAAAGAAAAAAACACTAAATGAACTTTGCGAAAAAGGACTAAACATTCCCAATCTCAAAGGCAGCACCCTCGAAGACAAAATCAATAGTCTCATAGAACATTTTGAAAATGTCGAAAAGGATGAAAAAGTTGGTATATCAATAGATGGCTTTGACAAGATGCTCTCCGAGTTAAATCAATCCCTCCCTAAAT
>CAXBHA010000633.1:0-2306 GCA_963974955.1 uncultured Yeosuana sp.
AGTAAATTCAGGCTTGCCAAATGATAAGTTTGTGTTCGAAGGGTTTTTGCCTGTTAAAAAAGGACGTCAAACACGATTAATGCTATTAGCAGAAGAAACCCGGACCATTATTTTTTATGAATCTCCCCATAAATTGATTAAAACACTCACTCATTTTTGTGAGTATTTTGGACACGACAGGCCCGTTTCTGTATCAAGAGAGCTCACCAAATTATACGAAGAAACCATTCGCGGAACCACAAAAGAAGTTTTAGAGTATTATAGCAACAAACCACCAAAGGGAGAAATTGTGATTGTGGTTGGTGGGGAAAAATAAAACCTAAACATGTTTCCCCTTTTCCCAACCATGTTTTCCAAGATATTGAGTTCCGCTTTCAACAGCACCATCTTCAATACTTGTTCCCATGCTGTCATTCCATCGGTTTAAATAGCCAAAAAGAGAAATAACACCCAACATTTCGACAATCTCCCCTTCATCCCAATATTGATATAAACGATTTTTAATGGTTTCATCAACCGCATTTGGCACTTGTGAGGCTGCTAAACTAAAATCCAAGGCAGCACGTTCCGCATCGTTAAAAGCTGGATGTGTTCTGTATTCCCAGATGTTATCCAATTGTTCTTGCTCTGCGCCATAACGTTCTGCGGCTCGAATAGCGTGTGCTTGACAATATCGGCAACCAGTGGCGTTACTGCTAACCCAAGCAATCATACGTTTTAAAGCAGAAGTAACCTTGCCATCATTAGCCATAACGGCTTTATTTAAATTAATAAATGCCTTACTAATAGCAGGTCTTCGCTGCATGGTTAATACCGAATTTGGACAAAACCCAAGGGTCTCATTAAAAAATTCGGCGAGGTTTTTTGTCTCTAAATCGTGGTCTGCTGAAAGCGGTGAAACTAGTGGCATAAATTTAAGGTTTCGTTATTTTCAAAGGTATAATTTTATTAACTTTCATGCATACTAAAAAGACATTTTATGGAGGTAATTTTAAGACCGTTCGAACTAAAATTAAGACATACGTTTACCATTTCAAGGGAATCGTATGATGTACAACCCAGTTTAATAGTTGAATTAAAAGAAGGTGGTTTTTCGGGTTATGGCGAAGCAACTTCAAACCCTTATTATGGTATTACGCTACAAAAAATGACGGATGATATTCTGGCTCTTAAAACTAAAATTGAAGTCGTCCAAAATATAACTCCGGATGAATTTTGGGATCAAATGTATCCACATTTACAACATAATATGTTTGCGTTATGTGCATTGGACTTGGCTTATAACGATTTATATGCTCGAAAAAAAGGCAAAAAGCTATATGAGCTTTGGAATTATGATATTAAAAACAATCCTTTAACAGACTATACGATTGGCATAGATTCTATTGATAAAATGGTTTCTAAAATGAATGAAATGCCATGGCCTATTTATAAAATAAAACTGGGGACAAAAGAAGATATAAAAATAGTTAAGGAACTGCGTAAACATACAAATGCTGTATTTAGGATCGATGCCAATTGTGGATGGACGGTTGATGAAACCATCAAGAATTCCATCGTCTTAAAGGAGCTCGGCGTTGAATTTTTAGAACAACCTTTAAAAGCTGATAATTGGAGTGAGCACAAAGAAGTATATAATAAATCTAAATTACCCATTATAGCTGACGAAAGCTGCCAAATTGAAGAAGATATTGTTAAATGCCATAATCATTTTCATGGAATAAATGTGAAGTTAGTAAAATGTGGAGGTTTAACCCCTGCAAGGCGAATGCTTAACCATGCAAAGAGTTTAGGGATGAAAACGATGGTTGGATGTATGACTGAGTCATCAGTTGGGATATCGGCCATAGCGCATTTGCTCCCTCTTTTAGATTATGTGGACATGGATGGCGCCATGTTGTTAGCAACAGATATTGGTAAAGGGGTTACCATTAAAGAAGGTGTTACAGAATATAGCAGTTTAAATGGCATAGGAGTTACTTTAATTTAGTTGTTTATGATTGTTGATAGTTTTCCAGATCGAACCATACAAATTGAAGGAGAAGAATGTCTATATTTTGGTGGCACAGCCTATTTGGGCCTTCCTACAAACACGTGTTTTCAAAAAACTTTGGCACAAAGCCTTGTTAAATGGGGTTCTTTTTACGGGAGTTCTAGAAACTCTAATATTAAATTATCAATTTTTAAGGAGGTCGAAGAAGTATTTGCAAAGCAAATAGGCGCTGAAGACTCGGTTACTACATCGTCAGGAACATTAGCTGGAATCTTGGTTTTGGACCATTTATCAAAAACGAAAAATACATTTT
>CAXBHA010000634.1:0-2295 GCA_963974955.1 uncultured Yeosuana sp.
AAAATTTTAAACATTCCCTTTTGTGAAGAAATTTTTAAAATTTGTTAATGTTCGTCTCATTTTATCATATTTTAAAACCAACTTTCTGGAAGAAAACCCATTTTCCCCATTTGATAATCGCGCATCGCTTCCAATATTTCGGTCTGCGTGTTCATAACATACGGACCGTAACTGGTTACTTTTTCGTTAAATGGTTCTCCAGAAAGAAACAAAAGCGTACTTTTTTCTTGTGCTTTAATAGCTATTCCTTCCCCATCTTGATTAAATTCAATCAATTGATTGTTGTCCAATTTTAAATTCTCAAAATCATTAACAACAACGTTTCCTTTAAGTAAATAGAGCATAGATTGATGTGCTGCTGGAATTTTTAAATCATAGATTCCATTGGCATCTAAATCTAAAGCGTACACATTCACAGACGTTTGTGTTTTTATTTTCCCAGTAACATCTTCCAAATGACCTGCAATTATTTTTATAGATACCTTACCATCTTCAGATGATACTATATTAAAGTCTTCATGTTTTATATGTTGATAATTAGCGGGAATCATTTTCATTTTTGCCGGTAAATTCAACCATAATTGGACACCTTCAATATACCCTCCTTTTTTTATAAAGGCTTTAGTAGGTGCTTCAGCATGTATAATGCCTCTTCCAGCGGTTGTCCATTGCACATCACCAGCTTTCACAACACTTTCATTGCCTAAAGAGTCCCTATGCAGTTGCTCTCCTTGAAACAGCAACGTAATGGGTTCAAAACCTCGATGAGGGTGAGGCCCTAAATCGAAGGGGTTGTGTTCTTCCGAAATATGATAGGGGCCATAATGGTGTAATAAAATAAAAGGATCGATCATTTCAATTTTTTGGGTTGGCAATGGTTGACGTAACCTAATTGGACCCATATTTACAAAGTCACTGCGTCCTATTGTTTTTATTGTGTTTGTTTTCATTTTTATGTCCGCGTAGGCGGGTATCTTTTTTAAATTAACTTCTATAAATGAGGCCTTGACTGCGCTCGACCTGACAGCATTATCGCATTTTATCAAGTAAATTACTTAACTGTTCTGCCTCGATTTCATTTAAATTTTGCAATAATTCTTTATTAAAATCATCGGGTATCGTCCTTAAAAGTTCCTTTCCTTTTTTCGTGATTGCAATTTTAACCACGCGCCTATCATGTTTGCATGGCAACCTCTCAATATAATCCTTAGCACATAATTTATCCATAAGCCTAGTAGCATTAGGAGAGCGCTCAATCATTCTGTTTTTTATTGTTTGGACATTAAGTGGCTCATCGGCACCATTTAATATTCGTAAAATATTGTATTGCTGTGGCGAAATTCCATACGATTTAAAAAACTCATTTTGTTGATTGGTTATCCAACTCGCAGTATATAATATATTTAACAGTGCTTTAATTCTATTATTAGAAAACGTTGAATTAATATCCTTTGACAAATCTCCCATAATCATCATTTAAAATAAAACGTCAACGTATTCTTCACCTTTCTTTTTAAAAACCGCATTGGCGAAAGGACACAATGGTTTTATTTTTATATTGTTTTTCCTGGCAAAATCAACAGCGGCTTCAACCAGTTTATAACCAACACCTTGACCTTTAAAAACGTTATGAACTTCTGTATGATCTATGATGATATTCTTACCTGCATATACATACGTCATCAAAGCCTCCTCCATCCCATCACGCATTACAAAAAATTTGCCTTTATGTCCGTTTTCTTCTTGTTGGATTTCCATAATTACAACACGTTTTGAAATTTAACTATTGAATTTTTCAATTGTGAATCTAATTCTTCATCTACAATTTTTCCTTCTAAAAGGTTTTTACTGAAAAAAGGCAATGAAAATACATCTACAATGTTGGCGTCATGACGTGGAAATCTATCTTTTGCGATTGCCAAGACAGATGCACCACCTCTTCCTCCATTTGAGGTAGCCATTAGCAACATAGGTTTGCCAAAGAACGTTTTTCCTTCAATACGAGACATCCAGTCCAATAAATTTTTAAATACCGCTGTATAGGCGCCGTTATGTTCCGCAAGCGATATTATTATGCCATCAGCGGTTTTAATATGCTCTAAGAATTTATGCGCATTGGCAGGCTGCCCTCCTATTTTGGCTTCTAAATCCACGCCAAAAAGTGGCAGCTCAAAATCATTTAAATCTAAAATATCTACTTGATTATTTTTAATTAAACCTGAGGTATAAATAACTAATTGTTTATTAATAGAATTTTTGCTATTACTCCCTGCAAATGCAATAATATGTTTCATG
>CAXBHA010000635.1:0-2280 GCA_963974955.1 uncultured Yeosuana sp.
ATTTTATAAACAAGTGTATAAATTCGGCATGGTTAGACCCATTTTAAATCAATGGCATCCAGGCTCTAAGAAACTAACCTATTGGTTTCCAACTTTATTTTGTTTAGGGATACCAATTGCATTTGGTTTGTTTTTTATAAATATAACTTGGGGAATTTTGGCTTATATGTTGTATTTTTTAGTTGCCTTTTTATTGGCGTTAGTGAATACTAAAAGCATTATGGTGTCGGTACTATCCTTACCAGCTATTGTCATTCAATTTTTTGGTTATGGCTTTGGATTTTTAAAATCAACATTAAAATTACTTATATTCAAGGACAATCCAGAAACTATGTTTCCGGAGTTGTTTTTTAAATTAAAATGATAAAAAAGATAAAATCACAGATTATTGCGGGTTTCAGGAATAAAAAAATAAACGTATTTTTTTTATTCCTTTTAATGGCGGTCATAATTTTAATTTTCTTAAAATTATCAAGGGTATATACTAATACAATTGTTTTTACTATAAACAAAGTTAATGTCCCTCAAGAATATGTTATTTTAAAGGACACTAATAACACACTGGATATAACATTAAAGGCCTATGGTTTTAATTGGCTAAAATATTATTTTTCAAAACCTAAAATCACTATTGATTTTAAAAAGGATGTCGAAAAAAAAGACACTTACTTTGTATGGAACAATTCCAAAACTTTCTTCAATAGCGAAGCAGAATTCGGTAGTCAGGTAACTTTACTAAATATATCACCAGATAAATTGTATTTTAAGTACGATGTCAATTTAGTAAAAAAGGTTCCAGTGATTCTAAATGCAGATATCAGTTTTAAACCAGGTTATGACATGTTCAATCCTTATGCTCTGGTTCCAGATTCTATTAATGTGATAGGGCCACATGTTTTAGTTTCAAAAATAGAACGAGTAGTAACCGAAAAAGTCAAAATGGATAATGTAAATTCGGATATTTTAAATGTTGTAACATTAAAACTCCCTAAAGATAATAAAGACCTCATTTTTTCTAATGATAGAATCGAATTAAAAGCAACAGTCGAGCGGTTTACGGAGGGCACCTTAAAGGTTCCTGTTAGTGTTATTAATGTTCCAGAAGGCACAAGTATAAAATACTTTCCTAAAATAATTAACGTCATTTATTATACCAGTTTAAAAAATTATAACGATGTAACGGCCAAAGATTTTAAAGTGGTTTGTGATTATAATAAAATCACAAATAGTCAGTCCTTTTTATTACCAGAATTAATCAAAGTAACAGACAAGGTGAAAACAGCAAAAATTAATCAACAGCATATAGAATTTATTATAGAAGAATGATTATAGTCGGTCTTACAGGTGGTATTGGAAGCGGGAAAACAACTGTTGCAAAAGAGTTTAGTTTGTTGGGTATTCCTGTTTACATTGCTGATGATGAGGCCAAAAAACTAATGAAGACGTCAAAGGTTATAAAACGAAAACTTGTTAAACTTTTCGGACATCAGGCTTACAAAGAGGATAAATTGAATAAACCATATATAGCAGATACTATTTTTAACAATAAGGATCTTTTGGAGCAAATGAATGCCGTTATTCATCCAAAAGTAGCGAATCATTTTAAAAAATGGTTGTTAAAACAACAGGCAGTTTATGTTATTAAAGAAGCAGCAATTTTATTTGAAAATGGGGGATATAAAGAATGTGATTTGATAATAACCGTTACAGCTCCTAAAGAATTAAAAATTAAGCGATTGCTAAAACGGGACAATACTAACGTAACTAAGATAGAAGCTATTATGGAAAACCAATGGCATGATGATGAGAAGATAAAGCTTTCCAATTATGTAATTAATAATATAGATCTAAAATCCACCAAACAGCAAGTCCTTAAAATACATCAACAAATCCTTAAAAGTCAATAACCAATCCTGAATTTTAACATTTTTGTTAAGGTAAGGTTAAAACCTAAGACCACTAAATGTTAAAATGTTAAATTTGAATGATGAGCAAGAGAATTTTCGTCCTATTGGTTCTACTAATGAGCATGTCCTTAGTCGGAATCATATTCGTTCAGGCTTATTATATTAAAGATTCTGTTAGAAACGAGAAAGAAAGGTTTACATTTAATGTAAAAAAAGCATTGAGTTATGTTTCCAATGCTATTGAAAAAAAAGAATTAGATAGTCTTTATAAAAAGTATCAGAGTCTGGATAGTGAGAAGAAGATGGATTCTGCGGCGGTTTCAAAGCTGTTTATATATCAGCAGGATAACAATACTAAAGAAATGCTGGTTTA
>CAXBHA010000636.1:0-2278 GCA_963974955.1 uncultured Yeosuana sp.
TGGTCATTACTAATGGTGGTGCAAAACGAATAATATTGCCATGTGTTGGTTTTGCCAGCAAGCCATTATCGCGTAAGGCCAAACACATATTCCAAGCGGTATCACTATCTTCTGTATCGTTAATAACGATAGCATTTAATAAGCCTTTACCTCTAACAAGTTTAACGATATGACTTGTATCAATATATTTTTGTAGTTCGCTTCTGAATAAATTTCCAAGTTGAAATGCATTGTCCGCCAATTTCTCATCTCTAACAACTTCAAGAGCAGCAATTGCAACCGTAGCTGCAACAGGATTTCCTCCAAAAGTACTGCCGTGATTTCCTGGTTGTATAACATTCATGATCGCGTTATTTGCTAATACAGCAGACACAGGATAGACGCCACCACTTATGGCTTTTCCTAAAATTAAAATATCTGGAATAACATTTTCATATTGCACTGCTAATAAATTTCCTGTTCTCGCAATACCTGTTTGAACTTCGTCAGCTATAAAAAGTACATTATATGCTTCACAGAGTGCTTTCGCTTTTTCTAAATATCCTTCACTAGGCACATAAACACCCGCTTCACCTTGAATAGGTTCCACTAAAAAGCCTGCTATATTAGGATTGTTTTTTAAAGTGCTTTCTAACGCTTCTAAGTTATTGTATTCAATTTTAATGAATCCATTCGTAAAGGGACCGAAATGCTTTCTTGCAACAGGATCATTGGAAAATGAAATAATCGTTGTAGTACGTCCGTGAAAATTGTTTTCACATACAATAATTTCTGCTTTGTTTTCTTCGATACCTTTCACTTCGTATGCCCATTTTCTACATAACTTTAAAGCTGTTTCAACCGCTTCTGCACCAGTATTCATTGGTAGTAACTTATCAAAACCGAAAAACTCACAAGCGAATTTCTCGAATTTTCCAAGCATATCATTATGAAACGCTCTGGACGTTAATGTTAAGGTTTGCGCCTGCTCTATCATAGCATTCACGATTTTTGGATGACAATGTCCTTGATTTACGGCAGAATACGCCGATAAAAAATCGTAATATTTTTTTCCGTTTACGTCCCAAACATACACGCCTTCACCTTTGGTCAATACGACCGGAAGTGGATGATAATTATGAGCTCCATACTTGTTTTCTAATTCAATTGCTTGTTGAGATGTTAATTGTTCTAAAACAGCCATTTTAATAAAATTTATATTGATAAAATAACCATTCCTTCTGTACCTTTATCTTTTCGAAGCCCCGATAGCTATCAGGACGAAAATTCAGCGTAGGAGAGAAATCATCCTTAGGGCTCGCAAGTTACTAAATATTAGTTGCTTCCTAAAATGTTATTCAGATATTCTTCCAGACATTGAAAGCAACTGTAATTCCAATCGTTTTAATTCTCGCAACAGTGCATTTTTATCCATTTGAAGCCATGCAAAAAGTTTTAACATACTAAGCCCTAATAAAAACATGAGGCTTCCTATTCCCCATTTTAGCATCTCATTGGTTTGATCTGTACTAAAACTAAAAAACTGTCAGATTTATATTCTGATTTTATCATAGTTTAAATTGGTGTTCTATATTAAAGACGATAGAAATTCCTCAAGGTTCATTTTATTTGTAATAAAAGGGGAAAACTCTTAAAGTTAATAGAAATAAAATGATATTTATTTATGGCTATTATTATTTTTGCATCATGTCAAAGAGAAACAAAAAACAGGTTTTTACTAATATTGAAGTTATTGATGCTGGCGCTAAAGGTAAAACCATTGCAAAAGCACCCGATGGAAAAGTGATTTTTTTACCAAATGCGGTTCCTGGTGATATTGTCGATATTCAAACATTTAAAATGCGTAAAGCCTATTACGAAGGTAAAGCGACCGTATTTCATAAACTTTCAAGCAAACGAACAGAACCTGTTTGCGAACATTTTGGGGTTTGTGGAGGGTGCAAATGGCAAAATATGGGCTACGAGCATCAACTCTATTATAAACAAAAAGAGGTGGTTAATAATTTAACTAGAATTGGGCATATTGAGCTTCCTGAGGTCACACCAATTTTAGGGTCAAAGAATCAATATTTCTACAGAAATAAAATGGAGTTTTCGTTTAGTGACTCGCGCTGGCTTACGCAAGAAGAAATACAATCTGATGACCATTTGGGAGATAGAAATGCTTTAGGCTTTCATATTCCGGGCATGTGGGATAAAATATTGGATTTAAATACATGTCATTTACAAGAAGATCCGTCTAATGCTATACGTAATGCCGTGAAGCAATTTGCTATTG
>CAXBHA010000637.1:0-2273 GCA_963974955.1 uncultured Yeosuana sp.
ACTGTTTCTTAAAACCAATACAGATACTGGTGAGCAAATAACAGAAATAACCGATGAGACTCATTTGAAAGTTGGTGATTTGGTTCGTGCTCGTATCGAATTACGAAGTGATAGAGCTATGGAATTTATTCACATGAAAGATATGCGCGCTGCTGGATTAGAACCTTTAAATGTGTTTTCTGAATACAAATGGCAAGACGGTTTGGGTTATTACGAAAGCACCAAAGATGCCTCAACCAACTTCTTTTTTGACTATTTACCAAAGGGAGTTTATGTGTTTGAATACGACTTACGAGTGAATAATGCGGGTAATATGAGCAATGGAATCACAACCATTCAGAGCATGTATGCGCCGGAATTTAGCAGTCATAGTGAGGGAATTAGAATTAAAGCCAATTAAGAATTTGTAAAAGTAATTCCTTTTTTTTGTAATTTTAAACTTCTAACTGATACATATGAAATTATGAATTCAAAAGTTTTTTTAGCCTTAAGAATACTTTTAGGACTTATGTTACTGGTTTTTGGTTTAAACAAGTTTTTGCATTTTATTCCAACACCCGAAAATTTACCAGAACCCATTATAAATTATATGACAGCTTTAATAACTACTAAAGCATTTTATTTGGTCGCAATATTGGAAATTCTATCTGGTTTAGCATTTTTACTTAATAAATATGGCGCTTTAATGGCACTTATTTTAATGAGCGTTTCCCTGAACATTATTCTATTTCATTTGTCATTAAATCCTGAAGGCATTGCTCCGGGATTAGTGGTTTTTATTCTTAATGTTTTAATGCTTTATGTATACAGAGACAAATACAAAGATTTACTTGCAGGATAATAATTTTCTAAAAGAGGCTGTCTTAAAAGTGTGGTTTTACGTCATTGCGAGGAACGAAGCAATCTGTAAGTTGTTAGTAATCAATCAACAGATTACTTCACTGCGTTCGTAATGACAACTTGTTTTGACTTTTAAGACAGCCTCTTTTTTTTATTATTAACTTTACTGCATCAATATAGTATATGGCCTTTGAAAATTAAATCATACAAATATTTCAACTCATTCCTTTTTTTAATGCTTTTCTTAGCTTTTCAGGTTTCTTGTGTTCCTAAAAAAAATATCATAGAAAATGACACTACAATTGAAACTTCACCAAAACTTATTTTCTTAAATTACACTATTTCAAAAGATGATAATAACAAAAAAAGTATCCAATTCATAAATAAAACAATTACTGATGGCAAGCTAAAAAGTAACAGTAATAAGTATATTAAAATAGGTGGCAGTGGCGATTTAAAATGCAGTCAGTTAAATAAAGATTCTGTTGAAGTAACATCTGTCATTATAAAAAACCCATTATTGAAAATCATTGAATTTGTTAACGATTCCCTTATCTTTGAAAATAAAAAAATTGATTTGCAAAAAACATCTTTTTCTTTAAGATTGCAATTACATAGTAAAACAACCTTTATAGCTATTAAAGAAATAAAAGATTCGTTGCAAAACAGTAATACTTTAATAATTACTAAGCTTGACAAACAATGAAACAATTTTTTTTCATCATCTTATTTGTTAGTTTCCATTGTGTTTCTGCTCAAGTTTTTCCTAAGGAAACCATAAAGAATTCTGGTGATAATGATAAAAGAATCAATTTAGTAATTTTAAGCGAAGGCTACCAAGCTAGTGAATTAGCACAATTTAAAACCGATGCCATTAGCTTCACCAATACGCTGTTTATCCAGTCGCCTTTTAAAGAATATGCCAATTATTTTAATGTACATATAATAAAGGTTCCATCCAACGAAAGTGGGGCTGACCACCCAGGAACTGCCACAAACGTTACAGAGCCTTACAATAATTTACCAACAACTTTTGTTGACACCTATTTTAATGCAACTTATGATTCTTTTGGAACCCATTGGAAACTGTACTATGAAATAGATGGGAATAGTGCGAACAATACTGAAGCTAAGGTTAATGATGTTTTAGCAAACAACTTCCCTACCTACGATCAAGCTTTAATTCTGGTAAATTCAGCTGAATACGGTGGTAGTGGTGGCGAATTTCCTATGGCATATACCGGATATTGGGGCGCCAATGTTATTATGCACGAATTGGGACATTCATTATTCAATTTAAAAGATGAATATTATCCGGGCGATGAATTAGCTGCTGAAGCAATTAATATGACACAAGAAACAGATTCCAACCTAATTAAATGGAAAAATTGGTTAAATATCAATGGCATAGCAATATACCAACATACATGTGC
>CAXBHA010000638.1:0-2272 GCA_963974955.1 uncultured Yeosuana sp.
AAGGTATCGGAGCTTTGAGGGCGTTTATTGGAGACGAGCTCCAATTATTAGATGATGGAACTTTCAATAGCTCAACCATGGAAGGTAGCTGGGTCAAGGAAGAAAATTCACTTTTTCTTTACCCCAAAGACGGTGTTACCATAAACTTGGAGGTACAAACACAAGATGATCAAACCTTAAATCTGCTGCAGAAATATGATTCTTATGGAGATTATGCCAGTGGGATCATTGCCTACACTTTTATAAAAAAAGGAAGTGAAAGCAGTCTTGCCGAAGATTTACTATCTTCAATTGAAATGTGATTTTAGTATATTTTAAATCACATAGTTACTTCAAGTGAAAAGACCCAAATAATGAAACGATACAAAACGATTGTAGGCCACATGCTTTTTTGGCTATCAGTACCGTTCACGATCTCGTTCTTTGTTTGGGTCTTTTTTTTTAAGAATATTACTCAAATAAAGACCCAGAGCATAAGTTATCTTAATATGTTCATGGATAAATCCAACATTTTAAGCAATTTCATAATTGTTGTCATAGGGGCTTTCGGATTTTATTCAGTCTATTTTGTGATTGCCCCAAAAGTGCTACAAAAAGCCAAGGCCACCGAAATTTCGCTACTGACATTTGCACTCTTTATCGGCACCTTCTTCTTTTTATATTCCTTGAGTTTTTTCTTTCCCGAAATCGACTGGCTTTCTTACTATGTTGCTTATCCGATCTTACTTTTTTTTTCAGCCATTGGAGCGCTGTTTCGTATATGGGAATACGGAAGAATCAAAGAAAGAGAGAATGCTGCCCTAGAACGGAAAACATTGGAAACGCAGTTAAACCTGCTCAAAACACAGATCAACCCACATTTTTTATTCAACACCATTAATAATATAGACGTGTTGATCGACAGCAATCCCAAAATCGCTTCAGACTATTTAAGAAAGTTAGGAGATTTGTTGCGGTTTATGTTGTACCGGGTCAATGAAGAGGATATGATACCATTGACGGATGAAATTGAATATCTTGAAAAATACATTGCTTTACAAAGAATAAGATCGGTCAACCCGAATTTTGTAAACTTTAAAGTGGCCGGAAATCCAGATTCAGTTACCATAGTGCCCATGATTTTCATCGTGTTCGTCGAAAATGCGTTTAAACACGCTGGGGATAAAAAAAAGGATAATGCCATAGAAATCAAAATGGATATAACGGGCACCAAGCTATCCTTTAAAAGTAGGAATACCATCAAAAAAAATAGGGTTGACAAGGATGGCGGAATCGGACTAACTTCCGTCAAGCAAAGACTGGATTTAATATATGGGGGCAAACACCAATTGGATATCCAATCTGATAAGGATTATTTCGAAACACTATTACAAATCGAATTGCTATGATTATTGACTGTATTATCGTGGAGGATGAACCATTGGCTTTGGAGCGAACAAAAAGCTATTTGCAAAAGACTTCATATCTCAATTTAATCGGCGAATTCAACAATGGTATTGATGCCCTCGGATTCATGAAGATCAATCAAGTGGACTTGATTTTTCTAGATATAGAAATGGATGATTTAACAGGAATTGAACTATTACAAACCTTGGTCAATCCACCAAAAGTGATAATTACAACAGCCTATGAGAACTATGCATTAAAGGGATACGAATTGAACGTTACGGATTACCTACTAAAACCCTTTAGTTTTGAAAGGTTTCTACTAGCGGTAGAAAAAACCTATGAGAACCTTCGCAATAAAAGCATTGATGACAAAGACTATTTGTTTGTCAAAACAGAGTACCGGATGGAGAAGGTTTCTTTTGACGATATTCTTTACATAGAGGGAATGGGAGATTATAGAAATGTTCAGACGCCGAACAAAAAAATATTGACCCTTCAGACTTTCGGAGAACTGGAAAAATATTTACCAAAGGATAAATTCTGCCGAGTCCATAAATCCTATTTGGTTTCCATTGGCCAAATTGAATTTGTCGAAAGGAATCGAATTAAAATCGGCGAAAAAAGAATACCGATAAGTGAAACTTACAAGAACGTATTCTTCGAACTGATTGGTTTTTCGAATCGAAAATGAAGATTTTATGCGACTGCATATACCCACTTAAAGTTAAAATAAGCCTATTTTAACTTAATTGAACTTCTGTATTTAAACCCACCTTTAATTAAACTTTACTCTTAACCTGTCATAAATAGTCAAACTGAAAATATCAAAATAAGTATCTTTATTAAATGGCTAACCCAGAAATCGGTTCATCTGAATATAGGG
>CAXBHA010000639.1:0-2269 GCA_963974955.1 uncultured Yeosuana sp.
TATACAAATTTACACTTTTTGACATTTATATTTTATGTAATCATCGTTTAATTTATACCTTATTTTTAAAAATTATGATAGGGTTATAGGTGATTTTTTTTAAAACAAATTAAAATCAGGTTATTCGTATAATAAGTATTTGAATGTCCGTAATTTGTCATAAGTCTGAAAATATAATAATTCTGTCATTCCGACAAAGGAGGAATCCCATTGATTTTAATGGATTCTTCATTTCGTTTCACTCCATTCTGAATGACAAAAATGGTATTATGAATGTACGGATATTCAAATAAGTATTTTAGTTAATGTTAATAAATTTTAAATTTAGTTTTGTTTAAATATAAGCTTTACATTATATTTGTTTCATATTTTTAAACGGCAGTTACAATTATGTTCGAATTTGACCAGTATTTAGGATTTTTAGCATTTTTAACCATTTTGACCATGGGGTTTTGGTTAATGATTTTTTTAATGGTTTTTGTAATGCCATATTGGATGATGGGAGCAATGATGGAAAGGTTTAAAGAAAAGCGAGCAGAGAAAAAAGCAAAAAGAGAAGGAGCAATTCATTAATTTGAATTGATAAGTAAAAAAGGAAGCCAATAGCTTCCTTTTTTACTTTATAATCGTGATTTTTTATCCTTCTACGTCAAAGTCCTCACCACTATTTCCTCGTTCGCCCTTATTGCGTTCACGTTTCTTTTGTTGATTAAACCTATAGGTAAATGAAAGTGTAAAACTGCGCTCTCTCCATTGAAACTCACTAGTGCTAATAAAGGTTGGCGTTGTTGATTTTGTATTTCGTTTTCTAGAATTAAAGACATCATTTACATTAAATGCAATAGAAGCTTTTTCTTTAAACAAGTCTTTACTAAACGCAATGGTAGTAGAAAACAATCCTTTTGTTAAATTTTGGGCATCTTCACTTGGACCACGATAAAACACAATGGTTTGCCAATCTATATTTGAAGGCAACGTTATTTTATTGTTTAGGCGTATAAACCAACTTAAATTATCAGCATCAAAACTATCACCTTTGTAGTCGCCTCTTGTAATAGATTGAAACAAATTAAAATTTCCATTGAAATTCCATTTTTTGGTTGGTCTATAAGTTACGGTAAATTCAAACCCATAACGATTGTTTGTCGCTAGGTTGATAGGTGTTCTTCTAATGACAGGAATTTCATTGCCTCCAACAATTGCAGTATTGCCCGTATCTTCACTAATAAAAGTAAATACATCTGTAGAATGTGCATAATACATAGAAGAGTTTAGTATTAATTTTCCAAATTTATTTAAGTAACCTAAATCAAATGTATTTGAATAACTTGGATCAATATCCGGGTTTCCTTGAAATAAATTAGTAGCACTGCTTCTAGATGGAAACGGATTGATAAAACGAGAACGCGGCCTACTTATTCGCCTGTTATATCCAAGGGTTATACTTTGGTTTTCTGTTATTTCATAACCCAAATTAACAGTAGGAAACAAGCCAGTATAATTTTTTCTTTCAAAATCACCACTTGTTGCTTGGTCTATAGTAATTCGAGTGGATTCTACCCGTAATCCTAATAAATAAGAAAATTTTTCCTTTATTTTACTTCCATATTGTGAGTAGACAGCATTAACATATTCTCTATATATTAGATTGTTGCTCACATTAGTATCAACAACAAAAACCCCGTTTTTATTAAATGCTAGGGTGTAATCGGTGTCCAAATCATTAAAAGTGCCTCGATACCCTAGCTCAAACTGGCTACTCTCTCCTATTGGCAGTACATAATCACTTTGAAGTAGAATCCTATTTTGTTCATCAATAGTTCTTACAGTTTCTATCTCCTCACTATTTTCAGTGATTAGGGAATTTTCGTCATCATTGCTGTTTTCAAATTTAAAATCGAAGGTAAGTCTATGATCGCTATTATCATTGTATTGCTTGTCAAAATTTATGGCATATTCAACTGTTTTACTATTATCTCTTTCAGGATCAAATCGGAATGAGTTTATGGGAGTGCCATCAATTTCAAGTCCATTTATTTTGTTTGTGGTTTCATTTTGGTTGGTATTATCATTATAGATTATTGACGATGTTAACGAGGCAGAATCTGTAATATACCATTCTAAACCAGAATAAATATTTACTGAATTTCGTTGTCTTTCGAAATTACGCTTTTCCCTTAAAAAAGTACCGTTACTATAATTGGTTTCAGTCAGTGAATTTCCTGGAGATTCTCTATAGGTATATCCTGAGGTATTAAAGAAATTAATA
>CAXBHA010000640.1:0-2265 GCA_963974955.1 uncultured Yeosuana sp.
CTATCTAATTTTTTAATTAGTATTGATTTTTTAAGCACCATGATATCTATCGCGGTAAGTCTTTTTGTGAGTCTCTTTTATTCTGAGATTAGTTATAATGTGGGTGATGCAGTACTTATGAATTTCTTTACAGGAAAGTACCATAAACCTATTCAAGAAAAGCGCATATTTCTTTTTTGCGATATGAAGTCATCTACAACCATTGCAGAACATTTGGGGCATATTGAATACTTTAAAATGCTAAAAGCTTACTATGCAGATTTTACCAATGCCATTATAAACCATTCAGGAGCCGTATATCAATATGTTGGTGATGAAATCATTATCTCTTGGAAGTATGAAGAGGGTATAAAAAATAACAACTGGATAAATTGTTTCTTGACCATGAAGCAAGACCTTCACAAAAAGGCAGATTGGTATAAAGATAATTTCGGATTAGAACCTACCTTTAAATCTGGATTTCATTTAGGAGAGGTAACCACCGGAGAAATAGGCACTTTAAAAAAAGAAATCATTTTTACGGGTGATGTTCTAAATACTACCGCAAGAATTCAAGGACTCTGTAATTCACACAACGTAGATATTCTAATTTCAGAAGAGCTTATTAAAGAGCTAAAACCAAAGCATGGTTTTAAGGTAAAGTCTATGGGCATTACTGAATTAAAAGGAAAAGAGGAGAAAATGGAACTGTTTACTATTGCTAGAAGTAATTAAAATAAAAGGCGATAGCATTACCCAATACAAAACTGAAAATTACATTTACTAAAGATATCTTGCCCAAATTAAAGGCATTGGAAAATGCGATATAAAAAGCAACTATAGCGCAGACCAAAAATGCCAACATAATTAAATACGGAACTGCAATTGTAGCGAACCCAAGCAGATTAATGGCAATATCCAACACCGCTGTAAATGCAAACAGCGCCATTGCAAAATTGGTTTTCTTATGACCTATAAAGAGATAATAAGCTGCTGCCAATAATTCTACACAGATAGCAATGGCGCCAAACTGACCATAATATGCCTTGGTAAAATATACTCCAAAATGTTCAGGTGTATCGACTTTTAAAAAGAGTATTACACCTATTACTAGAGCAATCACACCAAAACTAATGGCAATTAACTTTCTAATTTTCGCAGTACTATTTACGTTGGCCATCACTATTTTTTAAATTCTTTAATATCGTTCAAAAATGCAATCGCTTTTTGAGTCTTAGTACTTGAAAGCACTTGAATAATTTTTCTAACCCACTTAATATGCATGTTTTTATAGCTTAACTTATTAAGAAAATATAGTAGCGGTAGCAATAGCATTAATAACCAAATACCTTACTACAAAAGCACTATCTAAATGAGGAAAAATGTCAAAATCAAAAAAGTAAGCTAAGGCTACCAATGGGTACGCCCACCAGACCGGTGCAGATAACAATGCGAGTTTAATGAACAGCAAACTATGCATGTTTATCTTCTCTATTTTAGCTCGTATTTCAACTATGGGTTTAGCGTAATCAATTTGCGTCACCAAAACCACTTCGCCAATACTACCAATAAGAGCTATTAACGCAAATACCTGTAATATAACTCCGCTAACAGCCAAATGCAATACACCCCAATGATTGGCGGTAAATTTACCAAGCACTATCATCACCATTAAAAAAAACGCTACCTCTATACTTCTTAAAAGTAGAATTTTATTCGTTTGTTTTTTGGTATTATCAAGCTTCATTTTTTCTAACGAAGCCATATTTAAACTCAGAACACTATCCAACTTTGTGTTGTATTCTGCAAAAATTTCCTTTAGCTCATTATCTTCCATGATTATTTATTTTATCAAATTCTTTCTTAATTTTTATTTTAATTCTTCCAATTTTGGTGCCGACGTTAGTGGTAGAAATCCCCAGTACATCAGCAATTTCCTCATAGCTATTTTCTTCTAAGTACAATAGCATTATTGCCTTATCTAGCTCTTTTAGTTTTTGAATAAATTCCTGCAACAATTTTACATTTGCCGACAGTGCCAGATCTTCTACTGTATTACCATCTTCTAGGCGAAACACAGATTCATCGTTAAAAAAATCATTTCTTCGATACCATTTCTTTTCTTTTCTATAAAATGAAATAGCCGTGTTCAGGGCAATTCGGTACATCCAGGTGGTAAACTTGTATTGGGGGTTATAGTTATCAAAAGCATTCCATAATTGAATGACAATCTCTTGTTCCAAATCCTTCCTATCCTCTCTTTGCGGGCAATAAGAGTTCACAATT
>CAXBHA010000641.1:0-2246 GCA_963974955.1 uncultured Yeosuana sp.
TACATTTTCATAATGGGTTCTATTAAAAACCCCAAATTTGCCTCGTTCCGGAAGCACCAAATAATGTCGCCACAAATAGTCATGTTTCAACTCTAATTCTGTAGGGACCTTAAAACTATGGACCACGATACCACGTGTATTGAAATCCTTAAAAACCTCGCGAATCAAACTATCCTTCCCTGAGGTATCCATCCCTTGTAAACACACCAAAACCGCATATTTACCATGGGCATACATGGTATCCTGGAGTTTGCCCAATTTTTTTCTAACAGATTCCAGTTCTTTATCTATCTTTTTTTCCGACGTCTTCAAATCAAACCGAGTTGACTCTTCCTTTAATATGATTTTGGATGATACGCGAAATTTTTCAGGCGAAACATTTTTCATAAATACAATTTTTTTAATTCTTGATAAAGATACTAAAACAATAAATTCGACGAAAAGCATACAAGTTTATAATGTTTTTAATATTTTTGATAACCTACTTATTAATTTTAACCCCAAATACGATGAAAAAGAATTACTTGTTTTTATTGATTTTTATTACCTGTTTAAAGTTTCAGGCACAAACCAATTGCTCCGAGGCAGATTCAGATGTCATTTATGCTTATTCAGATGTCAAGACTTCCTATGAGGCAAATAACATTTCACATTTAAAGGAGTATGCCCACAAATCATTAGAAGCTTTTAAACGCGCCATACCCAAATTAAAAGATTGTGGATGTGCAGCTTCATATAATCATGCCCTGGATGCTATGGAATTATTGGAAAAAGTTGAACCTTCTGAAACGTATGAAGATGGTCGCTTTTATGTAAAAAGAGCCAGGGATATTGCCAAGGAAAGTATTATTGAATTAGATAAATGCACCTCGGCAACTCATGAAGACAACAGTCTTTCAGTGTTACAAGATGAACAGGCCCAATTGAAGGAACAGCAATTAGCACTAGAACTTAAGGCTAAAGAAATTAAGGAAAAAATGGCAGAGCAAAAAGAGAAGTCATTAATGCTGGAAAAAGAACAGATGATTAGCAAATACAAAACTGCCATTTCTTCGAGTGTAAAAAACTATAACGATATTTTAAAGATTTGTGAATGTAAGAATGAAATTTCCAACCCGAATGACAATTCAGGTTCTTTAATGAACAGCAGTCCCGAAGACATTAAAACGTATTATTTAAAAAATCTTAAAGAATTAACAACGACCTATTTGGCCTATTTAGAGAGTTGTAACGAATAAACCACTATGGATTGGAAATCCATGGTTTTAATTGGCAGACTGAAAGTCTGCTTCGTGAAATGACTCGTGAAAATAAAAAAATTCTTGAAACCGACTATCCTCGCAGAGCCATAGAGGTATTTCGCCAGTTTCATCCCGATGGTCATCGGGACCGAAATTTTGTGTTTTACCTCTCCCAGAACTGCCGAAAATGGCAGTTCTGACCTCTCCAAAGGAGAGGTGAATCGGAAACCCCAAGGCAGAGCCATCGGGGAATGATTTAGATTCAAAACACAGCACACTATTAATTCGCGTATTCGTGTCTAAAACGTTTATGGAAACTAAAGTAACAGCCATAGAATTGCAGGGTTTTAACCTTTAACTTGAAAATAAATACTATTATAAAGTCAGGTTCTCAAAGTGTTTTATGAGCACCTGATTTTTATCTATACATTATTGATTTATTTTGACGCGAACATTTTAACATCGTTTTCGCTTACCTCTTTATCACCAAGAATAATCAAACGTTCAACCACATTACGCAATTCCCTAATATTTCCTGTCCAGTCATAATCTTGTAAAAGTTTTATGGCGTTTAAAGAAAATACTTTTTTGGTGGTACCATGTTCACTGGCTATTTTATCGGTAAAATAATCTATTAACAACGGAATATCTTCTCTTCTTTCATTTAAAGCCGGAACTTGAATTAAAATGACCGCAAGTCTGTGATATAAATCTTCTCTAAATCTACCTTCCTCGATTTCCTTTTTTAAATCCTTATTGGTTGCTGCAATAACTCTTACGTCAACTTTAATATCCTTATCACTGCCTACGCGCTGTATTCTATTTTCTTGCAACGCACGTAATACTTTTGCTTGAGCAGACAAACTCATATCTCCTATTTCATCTAAAAAAATGGTCCCTTGGTTTGCCGCTTCAAATTTTCCGGCACGATCTTTAACGGCACTTGTAAAGGCTCCTTTAACATGACCAAATAATTCGCTTTCAATAAGTTCACTTGGTATTGCG
>CAXBHA010000642.1:0-2245 GCA_963974955.1 uncultured Yeosuana sp.
CGATGGTTTCCAACATTTCGTTAAAACGAATTTGATAAGCATCCAATATAAAATTTCTCCAACTCGCATTGGTATGAAACCAATCATGAATTTTATTCACGGGAATCATTATTAAACTGGAATCACTTTCGGCAACTGCTCTAATATTACTTTTTGCTGTTTTTAAACAGCAAGTCATGGACATGGTACAGGTGTCTCCAGCTTCCAAAAAGTAGATGAGTAGGTCGTTTCCATTACTGTCTTCACGTAATATTTTAATGTTTCCGCTTAATAATAAGGGAATATAATTTAAGGGTTGATCGATGTCAATAATAATATCATCTTTTTTATATTTCTTAAAAATACCAGATTCAAAAATTTCATTTAATAAGTCATTATCAAGGATTTGATTGAATTTCTGTAGTAATAATTCTTTTGCCATGCCCAAAAGTAATCATTTTTCAAAATTGAAATAAATTGTTTGGCTCTAATTTAATAAAAATAGTATATTTGCACCCACAAAATTGGCCTCGTGGCGCAACTGAATAGCGCACTTGATTACGGCTCAAGAGGTTACTGGTTTGAATCCAGTCGAGGTCACTTTTAGCTAGTCAAATAGCTGCAAAAACCACACAATTCTTATGAATCGTGTGGTTTTCAGGTTTTTAGGGGTACATTAAATTTGATATGTTTTGAATTTAAATGGTAGCTATTCGACAGTTAAATTTCAAAGTGTCAGTTCGAACTGACACTTTGAAATTTTCACATATTGAATTGGTATAGTTGATTTGACTTTCGTCTAGATGAATGTTTAATAATTTAAAGACAACAACTATGAGAATCACAAATACTTTTTCCATTCTTTTTTGGGCGGACCAAAAAAACACGAATGATGATCAGGCATTACTTTATGCCAGAATTACTGCTGATGGCAAACGAGCAAACTTAAGCCTTAAACGAAAAATTGATGTTTCACTTTGGGATGCTAAAAAGAAAAGGGAAAAAGGAACCTCCAGTGAAGCCAGACAAATAAACCTGTATTTGGACCAAATGCACACTCAATTATTTCAATACTATCAAGATTTGAAATTCAAGGGAGAATTAATCACGGCTCAACTCATCAAAGCCAGTTACGGAGGAGAGTTGGACACAAGTAAAACGCTGCAGGAGATGATAGATTATCATACACGCAAAATAGAAGGCACTTTAGCTCCTGGTACTATTTTTAATTTTGGAATCATTGAAAACTACATAAAACGGTTTCTAACGAGAACATTAAAAACAACCGATGTATTTCTAAAACAACTGGATTACAAATTCATTTGCGATTTTGAAACTTTCTTACATACGTATTGGCCAAAAGGGCATCCAAAGGCAATGAATCATAATACTGTTATGAAGCATTTACAGCGTTCACGCAAAATGGTCACATTGGCTTTTCATATGGAACGGTTAGAGAACAGAGGCAATTACATTATTTATAAAATGGGGCAAGTGTTTTAAGCACTAATATCAAAGAGGATGTTAAAGTCGCTAAAATGTTTAACAATCATGTAAAAGGTGTTTGTAATGCATTGACCAAAAATTTTTCAAATGCGATGGCCGAAAGACTGAACGGGAAAATACAGGAAATTAAAACTGTAGCCAGAGGATACAGAACCTTTAATGATTTTAGAAGTGCAGTTCTCTTTTTTTCACGGAGGATTAAATCTTTACCCGCACAAATAATGGTAGAACCAACAATAATAAAAATTTTCAAGCAATCATTCGTCAAAAACCCTTTAAAGATGTTATTTTTGCACGCTACCAAAATTAACGGATGTCAAAAAAAACAGAATTAGAAGATCGTAAAGAGGGTAAGGATTTATATAGCTATCAAAAAGGTGCTATTGATAAAATTTTTAAACACTTTGAAGAATCGCCAGACGATTATCATTTACTCTATCAACTACCAACTGGTGGTGGAAAGACCGTTATATTTTCTGAAATCGTTAGACAATATTTAAAACACCACAACAAAAAAGTTTTGGTGATGACACACCGGATAGAACTTTGCAAGCAAACATCATCAGTTCTTACAGAGTTTGGCGTTGTAAATAAGATTATTGATAGTAAAGCCAATTTAAGCGATCAAGGAGACTATAGCTGTTTTGTAGCCATGGTAGAAACCTTGAATAATCGTCTGAATGATGATAAATTGGATATTTCTGATATTGGTCTTGTTATTATTGATGAGGCGCATTACAATTCATTCACAAAGCTATTT
>CAXBHA010000643.1:0-2243 GCA_963974955.1 uncultured Yeosuana sp.
CCGAAGTTGCCATTTTAGCTTTGGGAATTATTAAAAAAAGACCAGAAGTAATCACAACCGAAAAAGGCGATGAAATTGCGATACGTAGTATGATGTATTTATCCTTGTCCTTTGATCATCGTGTGGTCGATGGTTTTTTAGGAGGAAGTTTTTTGCGACGCGTTGCCGATTATTTCGAACAATTTGATACAAACAGAAAAATTTAAATAAAAATATTTTTAAAGCTAATTAAAAATGAATTACAATATCAAAATATCTAAAATAGAAACGTCAAAAGTCAGTGAACTTGATTTTGATAATATTCCGTTAGGGCGCGTTTTTACAGACCATATGTTTATTTGTGAATATGCGAATGGCGAATGGGTTAATCCAAGAATTGAACCTTTAAAACAAATTTCCATGCATCCTGCAACCATGGCGTTGCATTATGGACAGGCTATTTTTGAAGGGATGAAATAAATGGCAATGCCATGTTGTTTCGCCCAGAACAAAATGCACAGCGATTAAATTTTAGTGCAGATAGAATTGGAATGCCAAGTTTTCCTGAAGAACTATTTGTAGAAGGCTTGAAGCAATTGGTGGCTATTGATAGAAGTTGGATACCAACGCAAAAGAGTAGTGCCTTGTATTTAAGACCTTTTATGTATGCTGATGAACCTTTTATTGGTATGCGAGCTGCTACACATTATAAATTTATAATTATTGCATCACCATCAGGACCAATTTACACCAAGAGAATAAAGTTATATGCAGAAACAGAATATGTTCGTGCGGTTAAAGGAGGTACTGGGGAAGCTAAAGTAGCAGGCAATTATGCGGCTGCAATCCGACCAACAGAAATAGCAAAATCAAAAGGGTACGACCAAGTGCTGTGGCTAGATGCTCATGAGTTTAAATACATTCAAGAGGCTGGTACAATGAATATTTTTTTTAAAATTAATGATGAATTTATCACGCCTAGTTTGGATGGTGCTATTTTAAATGGAATAAGCAGATTAAGTACCATTGAATTATTGCGCCATAAAGGCTATAAAGTGACCGAACGATTAATTTCTATGGATGAAATTATAACAGCTTCAAAAAATGGGTCCTTACAGGAAGCCTTTGGAACCGGTACCGCTGTAGGAGTTGGTATGATTCAAGAAATTGGTTTTAAAGATCAAACCATTCATATTTCAAACGATAATCCTATAGGACAAATGATTTTAGATACCATTGTTGGTTTGCGCGATACAACCATTAAAGATGAATATGGTTGGATAGTGAAAGTTTAAAAAAGAAAATAATGAATAAAAACATACTGCAGAAGGCATTTTCACATTTGTGTACCGCTAAATGTTTGACCGAAACGTATGAAGCCAATTTCAAACAAGTTTCAAAGTATGTGCATGCCACATCTAGAGGTCATGAAGCTATTCAAATTGCTTTGGGCATGCAATTAGTACCTCAAGATTATGCGTTTCCGTATTATCGTGATGACGCGATGTTACTTGTATTCGGTTTAAAACCTTATGATTTGATGTTGCAACTTATGGCTAAAAAAGAAGATCCTTTTTCTGGAGGGCGATCTTATTATTGTCATCCAAGTTTAAAGGATGTAGATAAACCAAAAATACCACATCAATCTTCTGCAACAGGAATGCAGGCTATTCCGGCAACAGGTGTTGCTATGGGATTTAATTACCGCGAAAGCGGTAATCTCTTTGTTGAAGAAAACAAAGCAAAAAGCAAGCAACAAAGTGGAGAGGAAAATTTAATAAGCGGTTATGATGCGTCTGTACATTCAGAAGATTCCCACCTTCGTGGGAAGGCGCCAATCGTCGTATGTTCATTTGGTGACGCCTCAATTACTGAAGGCGAAGTCTCGGAAGCCTTTCAGATGGCTGCTTTAAAGCAGTTGCCTATTTTATATTTAGTACAGGATAATGGTTGGGATATTTCAGCTAGTGCAGAGGAAACTCGGGCCCAAAATGCAAATGAATATGCGAAAGGGTTTAAAGGTATTGAAGCCATATCTATTGATGGTGCCAATTTTATTGAAAGTTATTTGGCTTTAGAGAAGGTAATTAAAATCATTCGGGAAGAACGTCGACCCTTCTTAGTTCATGCTAAGGTTCCTTTATTAAATCATCACACGTCCGGTGTTCGTATGGAATGGTACCGTGATGATTTAGAAGAAGCACATTCTAGAGATCCATATCCTATTTTAAAACAACAATTATTAGAGGTTGGGTGGTCTTCTG
>CAXBHA010000644.1:0-2235 GCA_963974955.1 uncultured Yeosuana sp.
GTTTTGGCTATTGGTTCTTTTACAGGACCAATACCGTTTTGTTGATTATTTGTTTTCATAATGTATTTATTTTAATTGGAAAAATGATTAAGTGTTTCTTTTGCTGGTCTAAAATGTATTCCTAAATCTTTTTTTGCTGCTTCATTTTGATAAATGATGTTTGGTTTGTGTTTTGGGTGGAGATTATTGAGCATTAAACTGACATCTGAAATAGGATAAGATTCACTGCTTAATATATAGTTTTTGCCATGTAATTTTCTAGTTGTTGCGGCTTTAACAACGGCTTTTGCGACATCTCGTACGTCTACTATTGCAAACAAAATATCTTGATCGTAAAACATTTGTATATATGGGTTTGGAGCTATTTTATTTTTAAATAAAAATTGAATTCCAGAAGAGGTAGAATCTGTTCTGTTTGATAATGATTTTCCCATTACTCCAACTGGAGAAACACTTGTTATCTCAAAATCTAAGTTTGGATGATCTTTTATAAATGTTTCTACCGTTTGGTTGGCAATAAATTTGGCTTGTGCATACGGATGGCCTTCTGCACTCATAAAAGGCGTGTCGTTTTCACTAAACGTGTCATTTGGGGTTTTTCCACTGGCAGGCATTGGAAAGTTGGTGTTCCAGGCAGCAACAGAAGCTATAAACACTACTTTCTCAATACTAGGGGTATCATTTACAGCTTCTAAAAAATTTTCGGTGCCTTTTATGGTTGGGTCAAACAACTCTGTTTGTGGGTCCTTAACATCTAATTGAAATGGTGTGCCACCATGAACAACAATGTCGCAATCTTTTACAAATTCCCGTAAAACGGATTTGTCTTCTACATTCAGTTCACTTATGTATAAATGGTCGGATTGATCGAGCTCCATTAAATGTTGATATTTATCTTCTTTTGTAATATCGGTTGCAGATACTTTTACTTCAAAACCGTTATTTAAAAATGCTTTTGTGATGTAGCTTCCTATAAAGCCAGAACCACCAATGATACCTGCTTTTTTCATTATAAAATGTTTTTAAAACCTCACAATCCTTAATTCCTAAGGCCGTGAGGTTTATGGTTGATTAGTAAGAATCGCAATGATTCTGTATCTAAGTAACTAATAATCAATACAAAAAAAAATTGACTTAGGACGAAACCCGTAATATTCTGTCCGAAGGCAGCTTTTTATTTATTGAACAATTTTTAAACTAGTTTGGGGCTTAAGCTTATATAGTTTGTAATCTGGTAAGCAGCTCTTCTTTCAAGGCTTTACTTACAGGAATGGCTTTTTTACCAATTACAATATGACTTCTTGCTACTTCATCAATTTGGGAGAGATTAACAATAAAGGAGCGATGTACTCTAATAAAATGTTTGTTTGGTAACTTTTCGTCAAGATCTTTTAAGGTCATTACCAATAGATATTCTTTATGTTTAGAATAAATGCGGCAGTAATTACGTTCGGCTTCAATGTATAAAATATCCTTAATGTCAACTTTTACCATTTTTTCAAGATGCTTCACAAAAATGCTATCACTTAAAATAAAGGGGGCAGATTTTTCTTCGGGTATGTTTTTTGGATTGTTTTCAGTTTGAAGCCTGTTTATAGTCAGTTCAATAGCGCGCTGCAGGTCCAATTTTTTAAAAGGCTTGGAGATAAAGGCATAAGGGTTTGTTGTTTTTGCTCTGTTAAAATGAGAATCATCGGCATTGGCCGTTAAATAGATGATGGGAATATTAAAAGATTTTTGCATTATTTGGGCGGTTTCTATCCCATCAATTTCTCCTTTTAAACGAATATCCAACAATACAATATCTGGCCTGTTTTTTTTAATATGCACTAAAGCCTCTTCACCTCTGGGAATAATGGCCGTAATTTCATAACCAAGTGAGGTGAGTTGTAACGATATATTGGCTGCAATAATCATTTCATCTTCAACAATTAATATTTTTGTTGCTTGGTCCATTTAGGCGGCTGGGGTTAATTTAAAATGAAATAATACAGAGGTTCCGTTTTTAGTGTCTTCTTTCATTTCCCCGTTGAGTTGTTGTGTTAACAGTTGTACGAGTTGTGAGCCAAAACCTGTTCCTTTTGGTGCTAGACCTTGGGTTTTTCCAATTCCATTGTCCGACACTTTTAGGGTTAAGGTTTCTGGATTTGATTTTGACAAACTAATCATGATGTTTCCTTTTGCATCTTCTGGGAATGCATATTTTAGGGCATTGGTAAGCAATTCGAGATCGGA
>CAXBHA010000645.1:0-2235 GCA_963974955.1 uncultured Yeosuana sp.
TCTTATTTTTTAAACCTATAAAATTATTGAAATCAATTGGGCTTTCAATTTAATTTTAGTTTTTAATTGTTATTTATACTTAACAGTAATACTATCACCAATAAACTTAATAGGCTATTGGTTGTTCAATAAATTAGCATTCTCAATTATTTCATTAAACTGATTGCAAAACCGCCACCTTCAGCTAGAATTATTTTAAGTTTCATGCTTTTATCAATGGTTAATTTTTGAATATCTATTGCGGTGGGATTCTTATCCCATTGGGCATCTTTCCCGTCTTTATAAATAATGGCGTTGTACTGTTGGCCTTCATCAAGAAAATCAAAATTAATATCCAGAGTTCTAGAATTTTCATCAGTAATGCCTCCCACAAACCAGTTTCCGGTATTGCGTTCTTTTCTGGCAATCGTGACATAATCACCAACTTCTCCATTAAGAACTTTTGTGGTTTCCCAGTCTACACCTACATCTTTTATAAATTGAAATGGCTCAGGGTTTGCTTCATAATGTTCCACTAAATCAGCAGCCATTTGAATGGGGCTATAAATAACCACATATAGTGCCAGCTGCTGTGCTAAAGTGGTATTTACTTGATTATCTTTTTTATACTCGTCAAATTTTATATTAAAAATTCCGGGAGTAAAATCTATGGGGGCCGCAAGCATTCTTGTAAAAGCTATTATTGGCAAATGTTCTGGTGGATTACCACCATCTAAAGACCAAGCATTAAACTCTTGACCACGTAATCCTTCTCTAGAAATGGTATTCGGATAGGTTCTTCGTAAGCCAGTATCCTTTATTGGTTCATGAGCATTAATAGCTACCTGATATTTAGCTGCTTTAATCACTGTATTGTTATAATGATTTACCATATACTGACCATGATGGTATTCTCCTTTAGGTGAAATTTTACCTACATATCCTGTTTTAACGGTATGAATTCCTAAACTTTGCATTAATGCAAATGCGGTATCCTGCTGCTTTGTATAGGTTTCGGTGGCTGCAGAGGTTTCGTGATGCATGATAATATCAACTCCTTTTTCTTTACCATATTTAACCAGTCCAGGTAAATCGTAATCCGGATATGGCGTGATAAAGTCAAAAACACCTTCTCTTTCTTCAAACCCTGTCCAATGGTCCCAACCTGTATTCCAACCTTCAACCAAAACACCTTTTATATTATTTTTTGAGCAAAAATCAATATACTTTTTAGTGTTTTCAGTAGTTGCTCCATGCTTTCCTTTAGGTTTTTCTCCGGTAGTAAATGAAGTCATATCTTGTTTAGATTCATAATCCCAAGTTGATTTACCAAGATGCATTTCCCACCAAATACCCATATATTTCATAGGCTTAAACCATGATATATCACCTAATATATTGGGTTCATTTAAGTTTACTATTAATTTTGATTCAATTAATTCCGGCGCATTATCTGTTATCTGAATGGTTCTCCAAGGCGTATTAAATGGGAGACTTCTTTTTACTTTATAATCATGATTATCAGAACCTACCAGAATACTTTCTAAAGTTAAATTTTTTGTATCAATACCTAAAGTCATATCTGAATAATCTACCAATGCCGCTTCATGGAAACTAAGATAAACTTTGTCTTTCCCAACCGTGGTTACCGGTGTGTTGACTGCATTGTTTGGAATATAGGTTTGTGCTATGGGTTTATTGCGTTCTGCTATGGCATCAATTTCAGATAACTTGGTGGTTTTATATAAATGTTCATAACTATCCCAATCTCCAGCTTGCCAAAAAGTTTTATAATCTTCGGTTAATTTAAATTGTGTGTTTTCTTCGGTTATGAAAGCTTCCTTGAAATTATCTTGTTCGGGGAACTCATATCGAAATCCTATGCCATCATTATAAACTTTAAAAACAATATTCAATTTCCGATGTGTTTCACTGATTTCCTCAAGTTCAACTTTTAATTCATTATAGTTGTTAACCACATTTATTTGTTCACCCCAAGGCATCTGCCAAGTTTCATTAAAGCTGGAAATACTTGTGTTAATTATTTCAAAATTATCCTTTAGTGGAAATGCATTTTTAAAATCAAACCCCAGAAAAGAGCTGTCAATAACTACTTTATCATTAAACCTTACTTTATAATAAGGTTTCCCTTCATTATTTAAATTAAAATCAACATTAATTTTTGTGTCTGGTGATTTAATACTGATTTCATTTGGTGTTTTGCTGCATGAAATCAATAACATAATCATACAAAGT
>CAXBHA010000646.1:0-2228 GCA_963974955.1 uncultured Yeosuana sp.
GCTTCTAATTAGAAGGGAATCACTGTTTTTGTCTGTAATCTTTCCGGATAATGTAACATAATCTTTTGATTCATTTTTACAAGCTAAAATTCCTATTAAGCTAAATAAAAAAATAATTTTCTTCATGTTGTATTGATTTTATGGGATAAAAATAAATATTTTAAATCTTATGGTTGTATAATTTAATAATTATTAACATTTGTTGTGTAGTAAGCTAGGAATGCAGATTTTTGATTTAAATTATTTTTAAAATGAATACCCGCCACATAATTTCATCTAAAGTTTTGGATTTAGCCACTATAAGTTGCATTCTTTCAGAACAAAAAACCCTAGAACTTTCTGAAGAGGCCAAAGTAAAAATAACGAATTGTAGAACATATTTAGACACGAAATTAAAAGTTAGAAATGGACCGATTTATGGTATTAATACTGGTTTTGGTGCCTTGCATAATGTGAAAATATCTAATGAGAACTTAACCGCTCTACAAGAAAACTTAGTGATGTCGCATGCCTGTGGAACTGGTGAACGTGTGCCAAATGAGGTTGTAAAACTGATGTTGCTTTTTAAAATCCAATCCTTAAGTTACGGACATAGTGGCGTACAATTGGAAACAGTAAATAGGTTAATCGATTTTTATAATCATGATATTTTACCCATTGTATATACACAAGGTTCATTAGGAGCGTCTGGAGATTTAGCACCCTTGGCACATTTATCGCTTCCGTTAATTGGTAAAGGCAATGTGATTTATAAAAGCAAAGAACAACCAATTAAAGAGGTATTCAATAAATTTAATTGGCACCCATTAACATTATTATCTAAAGAAGGTTTAGCACTTTTGAATGGAACTCAATTTATGAGTGCTTATGGTATATATTTATTATTGAAATCATACAAGCTTTCCTATTTATCAGATTTAATTGGAAGCATATCGTTGGATGCCTTTGATGGTAGAATAGAACCTTTTAGTGAACTAGTTCATTTGGTAAGACCTCATAACGGACAATTGGAAACCGCTAAACGGATTCGAGAATTTTTAGAAGGCAGTCAATTAATAACACAAAACAAACAACATGTTCAAGATCCATATTCATTTAGATGTATGCCACAAGTACATGGTGCGAGTAAAGACACTATAAATTTTGTAAGCAAAACATTTTTAACCGAAATTAATTCGGTAACCGACAATCCGAATATTTTTGTTGAAGAAGATAAAATTATTTCAGGAGGAAATTTTCATGGGCAACCACTCGCATTAGCATTTGATTATCTTAAAATAGCAATGGCCGAACTTGGGAATATTTCTGAGCGACGAACATTTCAATTGGTGTCTGGACTTAGAGGTCTTCCGGTGTTTTTAGTCAATAATCCTGGGTTAAATTCGGGATTTATGATTCCACAATACACGGCCGCTAGTATTGTAAGTGCTAATAAACAATTAGCGACGCCAGCAAGTGTGGACTCTATTGTCTCATCAAACGGACAAGAAGATCATGTAAGCATGGGAGCCAATGCGGCAGTTCAAGCCTTTACTTTGGTAAACAATGTGGAACGGATTTTAGCGATAGAGTTATTTAATGCTTCTCAGTCTTTATTTTTTAGGGCCCCTCTAAAATCATCAGACTTTATAGAATCGCTTTTAAAACTATATAGACGAGACGTTTCTTTTGTTACAGATGATAGAGTATTGCATGACGACATTATAGCATCTATTGATTTTATGAAATCACTCGATATTGATACTCACGAATTATTTTAAATTTACCTTAATTTGTAAACAAGGTCCTTATAATCAATTGTTTTGGGGATGATTTTTAAGCTTAATAATTGCTGTTGAATACTTAAGAGCGTTGGTTCGTCAATAACATCTTGCGACCATTCCGTAATTTGTAACCATTCTTGAACGTCTTCAATTTTTTGCCCATATCGAGTTGCAATAGTTTTATTGATGTTTGGAATGTTTTTAAATTCTTCAGTGGATTTGTTTATAATATTTAATATGGTTTTCACGTCATCACCGTTACTATTTAAAAACTCTTCTCTTACAGCAATTACAAAACAGGGCCAAGGAGTTGGGCAATGGCCAAGACATCTAAACGTACCATTATCAACTAAAGGTTTTGTTGTGAATTTTTCCCATAAAAAATAATCGGCAGTTTTATTAGTAAGCCCTTCAACAGCGCCATCTAAATCTTTAATGATTTTAAAACTTAAGTCTCTTTTTAAA
>CAXBHA010000647.1:0-2227 GCA_963974955.1 uncultured Yeosuana sp.
AGATACCGTGCTTAAATGTTTGTTTTATGATAAAGGTCACCCACATTATAATGGCAAAGAAATAATTTTTAACACTTACCAAACAGCAAAAGTTAAAAGTAGTAACGGAATTGTTCAAAATAGATATAAGGTAAAAACCACTATTATTTTATTTAATAAAAAATATAGTATTAACTTAACATTAAGCACCAGAAACGATATGAAATATCCAATTTTAATTGGACGTAAGTTTTTATTAAAAAAGTTTGTTGTAGACGTTAATGAAAAAAATGTATCATATCTAAATAAAACCTACTGAAATAAAATCCATTAGAGGGCTATGCAACTCTTCAAAAAAAATT
This sequence comes from uncultured Yeosuana sp., assembly GCA_963974955.1. Lineage (GTDB taxonomy): Bacteria > Bacteroidota > Bacteroidia > Flavobacteriales > Flavobacteriaceae > Yeosuana. Next base: position 342 of record CAXBHA010000647.1, read on the forward strand.
AATTTAAACACTAAAACACCGTATGAATATTATAATATTATCTCGAAATCCTCATTTATATTCTACCAAGCGACTTGTTGAAGCTGCTGTAAAACGCAAGCATACTGTACAAATTATAGATCCTTTAAAATGTGAGATAATTATTGAAAAGAAGCATCCTGCTGTCATATATAAAGGAAAGCATATAGAAAATATTGATGCGATTATTCCAAGAATTGGAGCAAGTGTTACTTTTTATGGAACTGCTGTAGTAAGACAATTCGAAATGATGAAAGTGTTTTCAACCGTTGAATCTCAAGCATTGGTGAGATCACGTGATAAATTACGAAGTTTACAGGTACTATCTCGAGCTGGGTTGGGCATGCCAAAAACGGTGTTTTCAAACTACACAAAAGATGTCGCCGAGATTATAAACTATGTTGGCGGCGCTCCTTTGGTTATAAAATTATTGGAAGGCACCCAAGGGTTAGGCGTCGTTTTGGCAGAAACCAATAACGCTGCCGAATCTGTTTTAGAAGCTTTTAATGGTTTACAAGCTCGTGTTATTGTGCAGGAGTTTATTAAAGAAGCGAAAGGAGCTGATATTAGAGCCTTTGTTGTGGACGGCAATGTGGTAGGAGCCATGAAGCGGCAAGGTAAAGAAGGTGAATTTAGATCGAATTTACACCGAGGTGGTTCAGCAGATATTATTCAACTAACAGATGAAGAAGAAAATGCGGCCTTAAAAGCTGCCAAATCCCTAGGGTTAGGTATTTGCGGAGTCGATATGCTGCAATCTTCCAGAGGCCCATTAATTTTAGAAGTTAACTCGTCGCCAGGCTTAGAAGGTATTGAAGCAGCCACCAAAAAAGATATTGCAAATATAATTATACGTTATATTGAGCGAAACGTTTAATTTTCTATGACCACGGATTACAAAGACATTATAACTATTTTAGATGAAGCCATTCCCTTAGGAACTTCAAAAGAAATTAACTTTAATATTGCGAAACTTCATACCGCTACAAAAATTGAAGTCCCTATAATTATTGAGCGGTCCAAAAAACCTGGCCCAACTATTTTATTTACGGCAGGCTTACATGGTGACGAAATAAATGGTATCGATATTGTTCGGCAACTTATTGCCCGAAATATTAACAAACCCAAAAGAGGGACTATTATTTGTATGCCTATTTTAAATGTGTTTGGTTTTTTAAATAGCAGCAGAGCATTTCCAGATGGGCGCGACTTAAACCGGATGTTTCCAGGATCCGAAAATGGTTCGCTAGCAAGTAGAGTTGCCTATAAATTAATGAACGACATTATTCCTGATATCGATTTAATTATAGATTTTCATACGGGTGGAGCAAGTAGATTTAATGCCGCTCAAATTAGAATTGCAAAAGAAAATCCAGAATTAGAGGCCCTTGCTAATGTGTTTTCTCCACCGTTTGTATTGTATTCCAAACATATTACTAAATCCTTTAGAAACGCCTGCTTTCAATTAAATAAACCTATTTTATTGTATGAAGGTGGTAAATCGTTTTTTGTGGACAACACGATTTCGAAAATCGGTGTGGAAGGTGTTAAGCGAATTTTAGCACATTTTAATATGTTAAACCCTAAATTAAAAGCGACGCCTTCAAAAATTCCACCAGTTTATGTTGAAAAAAGCAAATGGATCCGCGCCACCGCCTCTGGGATGTTTAAATCTAAAATAGCTATAAATTCAAAAATTTCTGTTGGTGATATTGTGGGACAAATTACCGACCCCTATGGTAGAATACACCACAATGTTAAATCGAAACTAGACGGTTATGTTGTTAATGTTAACGAAGCCTCCTTAGTATACCAAGGCGATGCGTTATTTCATGTAACGACTAAGCTTCTATGATACTTTTAGTGAT
>CAXBHA010000648.1:0-2226 GCA_963974955.1 uncultured Yeosuana sp.
ATAAAAGATATTACCGTTTTAGGTGAAATTCCTAGGCTTAAAGGAAAAGACCTGCAAACGCTTGTAACACGTAACGACCAGTCGTTATTATCTGAATCATTTCGTATTATCAGAACCAATTTGGATTATGTAAGGCGGGGAAGACATGTACAAGATTATGATAATGTTATTTTTGTTACATCTACCATCAACGGCGAAGGCAAATCCATGTTCAGTATCAACATGGCACTAACTTTAGCTAATACCAATAAACGTGTGTTGCTTGTAGGGGCCGATATCCGTAATCCTAAAGTCAATTTGGGATCAATTAATCAGAAGAAAAAACAAGAGTCAAGAATAGGACTCACCGACTACTTAAGTGATGATTCTGTTTTAGTGGAAGATGCTATTAACACGTATACGGTTAGCGATAATACGATTGATGTTTTATTATCTGGAAAGTTACCGCCCAATCCGGCTGAGTTATTAATGAGTGAACGATTGAAACCTCTTTTTGATACCGTGTCCAAGGACTATGATTATGTTATCGTGGATACAGCCCCTTCAATGTTGGTTACCGACACACTATTAATTAGCCATTTTGCAGGCCATACCGTTTATATGACGCGTGCTAACTATACCGAAAAATCGATCTTAAGTTTTGCTAAAGATTTACACGACCATAACAAACTTAAAGGGATGATGTTGGTTGTAAATGATGTCGATCAAGCTAATTTTGGATATGGAGCGAAGTATGGATATTATGGGGCTCCTAAGAAAAAATCAATTTTCAAACTGTTTTCAAAAAGCTAAACAAATATAGAATTTCTTGAAACGAACGATCCCCGAGGTAAGCCTCGAAGAATTCTTATCGATTAAATTTTAAATTGGACCAGAAAACCTCAATGTTGTTTAGTTAGTTATATGATAGGTTGAAAATAAGTCTTTAAAGCATTAGTCTTAAAATATTTGTAAAAGGATGGAAATATTGTATAATTTATTGAATGTCCGTAATTTGTCATAAGTCTGAAAACATAATGATTTTGTCATTCCGACAAAGGAGGAATCTCATTGATTTTAATGGATTCTTCATTTCGTTTCACTCCATTCTGAATGACAAAAAAGGGATTATGAATGAATGCGGACATTCAAAATAATTTAAGATTGAACAGCCGTTTTATTCTTCCTCATCATCATTAAATAAATTTGGTTCCACTATATTTTCTAAATCGGGGTCTATAACAACATTGCCCATATCATCCACTTCAAAATCATCACTATCAAAATTGGTCATGGTGTAATGTAATTTACTACTAACTTTAACGAGATAATCTTCATCACCAACATTTATTTCAACAGCCTCTATAGTTTGATTCTGATGATTATCAAAGGTTATAATATCGGAATCATTATATCCGTCGGGAAATTTTTCCGTTAAAAGTTTCAGAAGTTGTGGTGTTAACTTTTTGTAATCAACAATAATTCGTTTCATGTGTAAATCGTTTAATTACTTGTTATATCAGATGCTTCATGCCAATATTATAAAGTTACAACATTTTTTCTGATTCTAAAATCAGGAGCTATAAAATTTAAAAGCTTCTAAAATAATTGTCTCTTCAACCAGGCAATCAATTTTAGGGGCTCCAATAGCCTCCAGAAGCACAAAATTCACAATACCATGGGTATTTTTTTTATCATATTTTAGAAGCTCGATAATGGGTGCATAATCAGCTTCCTCAAAGGCCACTGACCCATAATATTTGTTAAAAACAGACTTTATGTCGTTTGCTGTTTCTATCGATAAATCAACCAGTTTTGTAGAGATATAACTTGCTAATACAATCCCAATAGCAATTGCTTCACCGTGTAACAACTCTTTTTTATTTGGATGGCTTAAAAAATAGGATTCAATGGCATGCCCAAGGGTATGTCCAAAATTTAATGTTTTACGTAAATTAGCTTCAAAAGGATCGATATCTACCACATGCTTTTTAATAAGGATGGATTCATAAATCAAGTCATCTAAATTATTAAAGGACAACATCGATAAATCTTTAAATTTATTCCAATAACCCTCATTGCTAATCAAGCCATGTTTTAGCATTTCAGCTAAACCTGAACGCATTTGATTTTGTGGCAATGTTTTTAAATAGTGGGTATCTATTAGCACCATTTCAGGCGTGCTTATTACGCCAATTTGATTTTTTAAAGTCCCTAGATCCACACCTGTTTTCCCGCCTACAGAGG
>CAXBHA010000649.1:0-2217 GCA_963974955.1 uncultured Yeosuana sp.
TTTTCAACTGTTCCAAATTGCGGTGATTGAACGGCCGAATCATCTAATTTTGCTTTTACCATTCGTTTTACGAATGGAAACAGAACAAGTTCCTCCTTTTTCATGTGAGCAGTCAATGCATTGGCGCAAGCTGTAAATTCTTCATTTATTGTAAATAGTTCTGGATGTCTTTCTCCATGAACACTGCATAGTTTGTTCAAAAACTGAAGCAATACAGGGATTTTTTCCTCGACATAACGGTGATGTTTTTTCTCAATATATTCTGCCAATAGATCCAGTGGCCAAGATTTATAATCAATAGATTGATTTACCGTTGAATTTAAAACAGCATTAAGTTTTTCTAAAACTTCTTTGGTCTCTAACCCTTTCGTCTCACACACATCGCCTAATGTTCTATCGCCTTTACAGCAAAAGTCGATACCATATTTGTTAAATACAGCGGCAGTTCTAAAATCGTCTGCAACAAATTGCCCGATTTGTTTTTCTGAATCTTTATTTAATACTTCCATAATCCTCTCCCAACCCTCTCCAAAGGAAAGGGCGTTTTTAGGGTTTTTATTAATTTAACAATTTTATTTCGGATAATTTTATCCTATTAATATATAAATTTTTTACACTTTAAAAAATGATTCTCCAGCCTTAATGCTCAACGCCAATTCTTCCAGACTTGTATTCTCTAACATATATTTCAATTCGTCCCTAACTAATTTAAATTTATCGTGTACAGGACAAGGATGGTTTTCATCGCAAGTTCCCAATCCTAAACCACATCCATTGTAAATTTTATCGCCATCGATCACCTTTACTATTTGATCTAGTTTAATAGTTCCAATTCGACTCTTAACGATTTCAAATCCACCATAAGCGCCTTTAACTGAAGAAATTATTTCGTGCCGAACTAATTCCTGTAATATTTTAGCGGTAAATGCTTCTGGGGAATTAATCTCTTTAGCAATCTCCTTTGGACTTACACGCCTGCCTGCATACGAGTTTATCGCAATAAAAATGGATGCTTTAATACCGTATTCGCAAGCTTTTGAAAACATGTTATCTCAATAATTTATACAAATATAAGAAGTTATTTTAATTAAGACAAAATTATCCTAATTAATTTATTTGTATTTATTTCTAAACCAAACTTTTTGCCATTCGCGCTTTAAAATTAAAAACGACACGGACTCTGCCAATTGTAATGTGTCGTCATCATTTAATTGCCTAACTTGATGTTCTGGAACATCAATTATATATAACAAATTGAGATAGTCTGTAAATTTATCTTGTATAAGTTTATAAACGGTTTCATGGAGTATCATTTTTAAACTTGATGGCAATATGTCCTGATGTACGTCAAGGTTAATATTGGCTAACAAAAAATCTTTATTAAGTTGTATCACTAATTTTTTATACAAATCCAATTGATTTGCTTCTTCAATAAGTACTTCAAAAGTGGCAGGAAATTGCATTATACGCTTCTATTCATTAGTTGTTCACCAAATAGTTTCAAAATTAATTTTTTCTCTTCTGAAATATGCAAGGTTTCCAAAACAGAAAAGGCATTTTGAGTATAGGCTCTTATGTCATGTTTGATGGCCTCGGCCGAACCACTTGAGATAAATATCTGTTTTACTGTTTGAATTTTTTCTTTTGGATCAGTCGGATTTAAACTGTACAAATGTTTTAAACGAATCTGGTCTTCGGCCTTTGAGAATTTTAATGCTTTAATGAACAAGGCTGTTTTTTTGTTTTCAATAATGTCGCCTCCTATTTGTTTTCCAAACGTTTTTGCATCTCCAAAAGCATCTAAATAATCATCTTGTAATTGAAAGGCAATACCCAAATTCTTTCCAAATTCGTAAACACTCTGTTGGTCCTCATTCGATGCGCGCGCAACTATGGCTCCCATTTTCATTGCGGCAGCAACTAGTACAGCCGTTTTGTATTCAATCATTTTTAAATACTCATCGATAGTTACATCGTCTCTAATTTCGAAATCAACATCATATTGCTGGCCTTCGCAAACCTCTATAGCCGTTTTGCTAAATAGTTTAGCCAAGGCTCTAAATATCTCATTGTCATAAGTTTCAAATAACTGATAGGCCATAATCAGCATGGCGTCTCCAGAGAGAATTCCCGTATTAATATCCCACTTTTCATGAACCGTTTCTTGACCTCTGCGTATTGGAGCATCATCCATAATATCGTCATGAACCAAAGAAA
>CAXBHA010000650.1:0-2214 GCA_963974955.1 uncultured Yeosuana sp.
AGGGATTCCGGTTCCAATATGAAGGCCATAATTTCAAGGCAAGCGAGGTACACCGTTCCATGTCCGGGGGAAGGATAATGGCACAACTTTCCCGGAACAAAGGGATCGCCAAACCAAAAGAAATCGGAAAATCGGTCCAACTACTAGGGAAAACGGTGGAACTGGGTACCAACCTCGCAACGAGCATCGCCAAGAACATCATCAAGAAAACCATAAAAAAGGCCATCGACACGGGAATTGGAATTTAAAACTGAAAATTATGGGATATAAAAAACTGGACGAAATCATGGAACTGCTGACGGACGAGCTGGACGGGTTCAACAAGTCTATCGTTAGATTGGAACAGTTGACCCAAAATACGGATAACATCAAAGTAATACCTGATACTTCGGAAATTGAAAGTTTGCTCCGAGAGCATTTGAATTCCGAGAAAGCGAATAATTCAAAGCTTCAGGAGTCGTTTCAAGACATTAGGCATCAGATTTCAAAAGCAAGATTGGTTCCAAAGATACAGTTGTGGATTCATTACACGATTTGGTTCATATCCTTGGTTATCATAGCGTATCTGGCCTTAGAAGTCTCTGCAATTGGGGAAATTCAAGAAAAGGCTTTTGCGAAGGGAGAGCAAGAAGTAATTTCAAATCTAAAAGGATATTTTGACCAAAACCCTAAGCATTATCAGTCGTATAAAAAATGGATAAAAGAAAAAGATAGCGTTCCAAATCAAAAGTAGTGTGCGCCCTATGGAATTTTTGCTTGACGCTTATCTGCCGGAACACTACAAAAATTCCACAGGATCCATGCGCAAAGTTTAGGGGTAAGATTTGGGGTAAAATTAAGATCAATTCTATATCTCCATCAACTTTTTATTATAATCATCCAATATTTCACTTGGTAAAGACTTGAGATATATTTGAGTAGTAGATAAACGATTATGGCCAAGCATCGCTGAAATAGCTTGCAAAGGAACATCTTGTAGCATAGCTTGAGTAGCAAAACTATGACGGGATACATAAGATGTCAAACGCTGCTCTATCGCGCATTTATTGGCAATTTCTTTCAGCCCTTTATTATATCTTTTTCGAGCCCATAATACATCCTTATATTGAAGTTCAAAAGAGTCCCTTTTAACTATCGGAAATATGAAGTCTGATTTACTCTTGTTCTTAAGGTAAAATGAAAGTATCTCCTTCAATTGGGGTGTTATGTTTATATCATAGGGTTTGGATGTCTTTTTTCTCTGGAACTTAATACGGTTATCAATGATGTTTTGAACTTTTAGAAAAGCTAAATCCATAAACGAAATACCATAGAGCATATAGGATGCTAAAAAGTAGTTTCTATAGTGAAACAGGCTATCCGTTTCTTCCAGTTTCAAAAGCATTATAGATTTAATGCTGCCGATATCAAGGGCTCTTTTTTCGGTAGGAGTTGTTTTAATTCTATAATGGGTAAAGGGGTAAGCATCCCTGGAAACAACATCGGCTTTGATTGCTTTATTGAAAATGGCCTTGATTGTTCTCATGTATGCAGAAAGACCGTTCACAGAATTACCTCTAGAAAAATGCCAATTCTCAAATCTTTTAAGAAAGTCGTAATTAACCTCATTAAATTTGATGTCATTTCCACAAGTGAATTTTTCCAATACTTTGATTACAGCATAGTAGGTATTGGCATTGCCAAAACGTTCTGCTGTCCTTAGCTCATTCACAATACCCTTGCCATATTCAAAAAATGATTCAAATGAGGCAGTTTTTACGATTTTACTTTTGAGTTGTAGAATTGAGCTCGTCCTTTTCGTGTAGGTCGTTAATAATGTCGACTGCTCTGGTCTTTTCTTTCAAAAGACGATTGTTCAGTTTGCTAACTGATGAAGTGCCTTTGAACGCTCTTTTTATTTTCTCGATTTTATTATCCCAATATTCTTTGTGAATAGATTGACCTAAACTTATTGAGGTCGTTTTACGAAAATGAGTTAATCGTAAAATAACAGGGTAGGATGCATCTTTTTTCTGCCTACGGGTATCCAAAGAAAGTTTTATATTGGTATTCATGAAATTTAAAGGTAATAAAAATTTGCACGCAATTTGCACGCAAATGGTTGGTTTCATTTGATATCAAAACAATTTTTTTTTAATTAATTAAATGATAATCAATTAATTATAAACTAGTTTGGTATGTATTGATATGTAAATCCTTTTGCTGGCAGGCAAG
>CAXBHA010000651.1:0-2208 GCA_963974955.1 uncultured Yeosuana sp.
CTATTTATAGATTAATTTATTTAACCTATTTTTGTTCTCGGACGACAGTAATTTAAAATTGGAATTCCGACTGCCGAATTTATTCCGAAAATTCTCATTTCTTCGATACCAACAATGTCAGCATTCTTTTTAATTTCTTCCCAAAGAATAATTTGCCCTTTTTTCCATGCGATGCCTGGTAACCTAGCACCATATTTTGCCTCCCTAAAATTTGAACGAATTTTTGAAAAATTTTCATATTTAGCTTTAGTGGTGCTAGTGATGACCTTGTTGAGCTTACTGTTGTCAATGTTCATTATCCAGCCTTCAGCTACTTCTAAATCTGTATAGTTTAAAATTACTTTTAGTAATGCAGAAAATTTATCCTCGATATTTTTTGGTTGAGCAACAGCATGGTTTATTTTTTTGAAAACCCCTTCAAGTTGCCTTTTCTTCACCAAGTCTGTTACTTGACGTTGAATACTTATCCAGTTTGTTATCAAACCATTTTCATCCGAAATGGGCACAACTGAAAATTCAACCCAAAATTCTGTTCCATCTTTTTTATAATTAATTGTCTCAATTCGACAAGGATATCCATTGGTCAATGCTTTCTTTAATCTTTTTAATTCTTTTTTGTTACTTTTTTCGCCTTGTAAAATACGTGGTGATTTACCTATTATTTCTTCCTTTGTATACCCAGTCTGATTTAAAAAAGCATCATTTGCAAAAATTATTCGAGGTCCTGCAGGATTGATTTCATCAACTTCTGTGATTAAAATAGGATCATTGGCACTTTTGACCACTTTTTCCATTAAACTCAATTGATGCTGCCTTTCCTTTTTCTTGGTAACATCTTGCATGGCTCCAAATGCCTTAACTGCCTTGCCTTCCGAGTTTCTAATAAATACACATTGTTCGAACACATAGGCATAATTTCCATCCGCTTTCTGAAACCTATAATTGGCTTGCCATTGGTTACTCATACTGATTAAAGCCTCATTAAAATCATTCAATGTTGACTGCAGGTCTACAGGATGTATTTTTTCTGCCCAGCTAGTGATATTGCTAAGTTGTTCCGGTTTATAACCAAATAAGGATGTGAAATTGCTACTCCATTCTAGTCTATCTTCTTTTATTTCATACTCCCAAGTAACATTATTGGTGGCTTGCAACACCATTTGATAACGGTTTTCACCTTTATTTAGTGATTCTTTTGTTCTTTCAAGTTCAGAAATATCAAGACAAGTCAAAAGGAGCATAGGGTATTCGTTATTTTGAATATATTGTATGGTAAGATGTAGAGATAGGGGTTCTGAATCTTTATCTTTTGGATAAAATATTGTTTGTAAAGATCCATCACTTTTGGAAGGTCGAGTACCAGTGAAATTTTTAATTAAACTATCCTCTACATCTGAAAAAAGTTCGTATATATATTCAACCTGTTTACCAGACAATGCCAATAGTTCGGTTGCCTTTTTAGAACATTGAACGATAGATAAATCGTCAGCTCTGCATAGAAATTTGGGTAATGTACTTTCGTTGAAAAGTAAATTGTATAGCTTATGAGGTGAAGTATTTATTGGGCCATTGGAGGTTTCTTTCTTTTTTGAAGATTTATTTTTGAAATTTTTGTTTCGGTAAGCAATTGACAAAGTTTTATACAATTGGAATTTATCCAAATGCTCTATTGTCAATACATCTTGCACACCCTGTTCCAATATATCATCAATTCCTGTTAAATCTGCGTTGGAGGTCAAAACTATAATTGGAATTCCTCCTAGTAAATTGTGAAATTCACCTACAACTTCAGGATTAAAATCCTTAACGTTTTCTAAAGCAAAAAATATAATGTCAAATTTATTTTGAGGTATTTCTTGAATATTTTTACTTCTAAAAAGTTGGTGTTCACTTCCTTCGATCTCTTTAAATAATTCATTCAATAACAAATAATGTTTTGTATCATCTGATATCAATAAAATATTTTGAAATTTTAAATTTTTCATTTTGTCAAGTAATAATAATTGTAAAGAGATTGTACATCTTTACAGTTAATGTTTTTAAGACTTCTCGTCTTAATATTTAGATAAATCATTTACTTGAAAACACTTAGCTAGATTGTCTTGAATGATTATTTCATTACTTATTGAATTAAATATTCAAAAAAAATCAAAATAATTTAATTGAAAATGAAGATTCAAAAAGACAATAAGAACCTATATTATAAAC
>CAXBHA010000652.1:0-2188 GCA_963974955.1 uncultured Yeosuana sp.
AATGCGTGTAAGTGCTCTCGGCATCTTCGCACATACCTTTGTCCTATTCTTTTAGACACTTAAATAATAGGCGATATGATTACAACACAATTTGGAAAAAATGGGTGGACACCCGATAGAATAACAATTCTTAAGGGCAAAACATTCGTTATAACGGGTACTACGAGCGGTACAGGTTTTGAGGCGGCAAAAATTTTATTGAAAAAAGGGGCGAAAGTGGTGATGCTGAACCGTAACCCAAAAAAATCTGCAGATACCTTAGCAACTTTAAAGCAAGAGCTAGGTAATGCTATACCGGTAAGCAATATAGAAATGGACTTGGCATCATTGGCATCCGTTAGAAAAGCTGCCGAAGAAGTGCTGAAAACCGTACCACAAATTGATGCGTTGATGTGTAACGCAGCCATTGCCCAAGTACCAAAACAAACGGTTACCGAAGATGGTTTTGAAAGTCAGTTAGGGGTAAACCACTATGGTAACTTTTTACTGCAGGCATTGCTATACCCACGCATTGAAGAATCGAATGGGCGAATAGTGACGGTAGGTAGTATGGGCTACAATTTGGGAATTAAGACCATACAGTTCGATGATATGAACTGGGACAAGAATTATAATCCGAATGCAGTGTATAGTCAAAGTAAGTTGGCGCAGATCATGACGGTTTATGAATTACAAGATAAGTTAAAAGCAGCAGGAAAAACTGGTGTGAAATCTTATGCCTGCCACCCTGGGGCATCTTCAACTTCATTAATTAAAACCAGCGGAAGTTTATTAACACGTTTCATTTGGCAAATAATGAAATTAACGCCAATGGTGCAGTCCGCCGAGAAAGGATCATACCCAGAATTGATGTGCGCTACAGAACCTGATTTGGACCAAACAGCATTTTACGGTCCTACAGGCAAAAATTATTGGACAGGGGCCGTAGGTGAGTGCAAACTAGAACCACACGCAAAAGACAAATCGGTAATGAAAAGGCTTTGGAAGCTTTCTGAAAAAGAAACCGGTGTAACTTGGAATTTGTAAATTAGTAAACGACCAAAACTATAAACATGGATATATTAAAAGCAGCAACAGACTGGGTAAAGGCAGAACTAGTTTCAACTCCGTTTTTCATGCTCTTCGGTCTGGTATTTTTACTGGCAAGCTTAGGGTTTTGGCAACTGGGCAAGACCGATATGGCAAGAGCTTACATTATACCTACTTTGATAGCGGGTTCTTTACTTATGATTATTGGGATGGGATTGTTCTTTACTAATAAATCAAGAATATCTCAATTTGAAAAAGCATATGAAACAGATGCACCCGCCTTCGTAGCATCAGAACTTGAGCGTGCCGAGGATACTTTAAAGGAATATGATACTGTTGTTTTTAAAGCCATACCAATAATTATAGTGGTTTGTGCTCTGGTTTTATTATTTGTAAGTACACCTATTTGGAGGGCAAGTATGATCACCACTATAGCTATGTTGGTCGCTATTCTGTTGGTAGACGGTACGGCCCATGCAAGAATTGACAATTATAATAAGGAATTACAGTTGGCAGCTAAAGAAATGAAGAAATAATATGCAGCACTTTAAAACATTATCCGCTTATTTGGAATATCTAGAACTTCCTAGTCCGGAACACCCTATGTTAAGTGTATTTTCTGCAATAGGAGAAGGTTTTTTGCCATGCCATAAAGAAAGTTCGCCACCTATAACAAATGATTGTTATTCCATCAGTTTTAAAAAAATCATAAAAGGAGATTTAAACTACGGTAGAACAACCTATGACTTTACCAATGGTGTGCTATTTTTTATAGCACCTAGGCAGGTTTTACAATGGGATAATAGTGCTGTATTTGAGCAAAAAGGCTTCTCCATCAACTTTCACAAAGACTTTTTAAAAGGAACCGAGTTGGCGCATCAAATCAAAAAATACGGATTCTTTTCATATTCCGTCAATGAAGCGTTGCACCTATCTCCAAAAGAAGAAAAGCAGATAGCATCTATTGTAGCAAATATTGAAATAGAATACCAAAACAACCAAGATGAGTTCAGTAAAGACATCATTATTTCTCAACTAAGCACCTTGCTTAAATATGCAAATCGCTTTTATGAGCGTCAATTTTTGAATAGAAAAGAGCTTTCTACGAGTTTGTTAGAACAGTTTAATGAGCAATTATCCCAATATGTAGAATCGGGTC
>CAXBHA010000653.1:0-2187 GCA_963974955.1 uncultured Yeosuana sp.
TAATATAATCGTCTATAAACCATGAAAACCTATCAATTACGTCTTTTTGGTAAATAACACTATTAAATAAATCTTCTGGTTTTTGAAATTGCTTTAAATAAGCATCATAATTGTTGCTGTTATCTTTTTTTGAGTCTGCTAAATCCGGGACCTGAGTTTGCCAGTTGTACCAAGAATTCATTCCTTTCCAGACAAAATCATTGATTTCGCTTACTGAAATTAATTTATCATCGTTATCTTTAAAACAGCTGGTTACTAAACTGCTTATAAGAAAGAAAAGAAATAGGACTTTTAAATTTTTCATTAAGGGCATTTTTTTAAATCACAAGCTTATAAAGAATTGTATTAAAATATATTTAATCTAAAGATTCCCAGAGGCCCAGCCTTGGGGTTTCCGATTCACCTCTCCTGTGGAGAGGTTGGAACTGTCTTTTTTGGCAGTTCCGGGTGAGGCAAAATATAAAATTTCTTGAAATTTTATATTTAAATTATTTAATAGATTTTAACTCGAAATACATATTTTTACCTAAAGGACTAAAATCTTTTGAATCTGCAATGTTTTCAAAATCAAATCCTATATTGGTTTTGGCTTTGGTTACATTTAATTTAATAGTAGTTCCTGTAATTAAAGAGATCGCTTTTGCTAAAAACGGTTCGTTTACATCACCTAAAGTTCCTAAATCAACTATATTTTCACCTTCATATTCGGTGCCGGACGATGTTTGATAGGTTATGGGGTAATCAGGCGGTAAGCCGTTATAATAATCTGAAATTCCATTCACGTTTGAGGCTTTAATTGCAATGGGCTGTAATGCGTATGTATGATTTGGATTGGCAGTGTCTTTATCAAAATTATCAGAATCATAAAGGGTAACAGATCCAACATACTTTCCATAAGTAGTTGTTCCAATTTGAACCACATCTACATAAGGAGCAAGACCATTAATAACTAATTCACTAGATGAAGCTGTTGCATCGGTAGTAAGTATATAAATTTTGTTTAAATCAAGACTTGATAACGATGTGCCATTAGTTAGTGCATTTATAAAAGGATTTACTAATGATTCAGGTGCATTAGTTTCAAAATAAGTTTGATATTTACTGTTCCATTCTTCTTTATAAAATATTTTACCATCAAATTGCCCGGTAATTAAACTGGCCAATAAAATAGCCGGATATGTGTAACCTCCAGGGTTATATCTTAAATCTAAAACCAGTTCTGTAATACCGTCCGATTTGAATTGAGTAAAGGCATTGTTTAGTTCAACATCAAAATTTGTAAGGAATTGATTATACATTAGGTAACCAACCTTTATGCCATCGGCATCGATAACCTTATTTATTAATATGGGGTTTTCTGTAAAATCAGTTTTAGTTAGATCGACTGTTTTTCCGTTAAGCTCGATGGTGCCATTGGTAATGCTGGCCATACCTAAGGAATAATTATTATTATCACCAAATAATAAATCAGAATAATTATCAACGTTTAACTGTTGCCCATCAACAGTAAGAAAAAAGTCACCTCTGCTTATATCTTTGATAGCAGCATCTGAGTTGTTGGCAACATACCTGACATAGCCAAAAACATCATCAGACCCAGACAGTCTGACTAATCCAAAATCCAGCCCATTAGAATTTGAGTTTCCTTTTAAATAGTTTTCCCATGCCACATAATCATCTACTAAAATACTAAACCTATCAACCACACCTTTTTGAAATAATAATCCATCAAATAAATTTTCAGGAGTGTTATAACCATTTAAAAAGGTATAATAGTCATCTTGAGTTGTAAATTTGTCATCGGCCAGATTAAGAACATCATCTTTCCATAAATAAATTTCATTTAATCCTCTCCAAACAAAATCATTAATCTCATTATTTAAGGTTATTGGTTCTGGTTTTGCAACTGTAACATCTTCATTCTTACTACAACTGAATGAAATTGAAATAAATACTATTAAAAGTAATCTTAGGGACAAATTTTCTAATTTCATAACATATATTTAAAATGGTTAACGGTAAATTTAATTACATTATTTTATTATAAAAATATTTTGTAACAAAATTGATTGTAGTTCGTCGTAATATCAAACGGCAAAAAAATGCTTTTTTAACCAAACCAAAGTAAAACCAAAATGACGCAGACAGAATTTTTAAATATTGTCATGCCTTTTAAAGATAAAGTGT
>CAXBHA010000654.1:0-2187 GCA_963974955.1 uncultured Yeosuana sp.
AGACCGATTAAAGATTTTATTACAGAGGCACCAGATGGAATTAATTGGATTAAAATAGGTGATGCAAAAGAGGGTACTAGATATATAACTGAAACCAAAGAAAAAATTATACCTGAGGGTTTAAAGAAATCACGCCTAGTAAATCCAGGGGATTTTATTCTTTCAAATTCAATGAGCTTTGGTAGACCATATATTTCAAAAATAACGGGATGTATTCATGACGGTTGGTTAGTATTTAAACCCAAAGCGGAAAATATCACCACGGACTATATTTTCTACATATTGTCATCTCAGTTTGTTAAAGATCAATTTGAAAAAGCTGCAACAGGAGGTGTTGTCAAGAACTTAAATATTAAGTTAGTCAAGGAAGTAAAAATTCCTGTACCGCCAATAGAGGTACAAAATAGGCTTGTTGATAATCTTGAGAAGATTCAAGTAGAAATTCAAAATTTTGAAAAGAAGATTGAAGAATCTAAGAATCTTATTCAAGATAGTATTGCGGAAATTTGGGGAGTAGAAGGCGATTCGTTGAGTATTGCTGCTGAGCCCGTGGCGAAATATGCAAAATCTTAACGCCCAATAGTGTATGAACATTAATCAAGTAGAAATAACGAATGTAAAAGGTATTGGCAATAAGTCATTTCAACTTGATTTGAACCCTAACAAAGCGAATATTCTTGTGGCACCAAATGGTTTTGGAAAAAGTTCATTTGCACTTGCATTTGACCGCTTGAAAAGGGATAAAATTGAATTAGGTGATAAAGAATATTTCAATAAATCCACTGCTAATCGTCCTGAATTAAAAATCACGTTATCCAATGGCACCGAATTAATCGCTGACGATAATCGAAACACAATCAGCGATACGTTTGATGTGGTTGTTATTAAAAACCAGACCGAGCCAAAATCAGTTGTTCAAACAATTCCAGGTCGTCCGCCTTTTGCAAGAACATCTTTAGACATTGTCCGTACGACCTTGATTCAAACAATTCCACCGAAGGTCGATTTTGCATACCACTCAGCAACTCTAAAAGCTTATTTTGGAGCAAACGGAAATAAAATTCTAATTAATATATCAAACTTATTCAGCTCAGGTAGGTTCTTCTATATTATTGAAAACAAAATTGACTTTTCAAGATTTGAGCTTAAGGCTTTTAAAAAGCTCATAGAGCCAGCTATTGAGCAAATTAATAATCGAGATGGAACAGGAAATCAGATAAAAACATGGATTGAAGATAATCTGCTTGATGAGCTTAAAGCACATGATGAGTTTTCAAAATTCGCTTCGATAATTCAATCTTTCGGCTTTGAAGTTTTGAATGATGAAGTGGATTATTATTTAACCGCATGGCAGTTAATCACCGTAAGAAATGAGATGGGGGTTGACTTTAAAAAAGCGTGTAAATACCTATACTTCTTAGATAAAAAGCAGCATTACACAGAGACAATTGCAAATTACAATCCTGTTAAAGACAGGTTCGATATAAAACCAAAAGCTGAAGGAAACAGCCTTGTTGTCAATTGGCCAAAAGCACATGAAATATCAAATGGACAAAGAGATATTTTGACATTCATGGCTCTGCTTTTAAAGACCAGAAATAGCTTCAAAAAGAAAGATTGCATCCTTGTTATTGACGAAATTTTTGACTACATGGATGATGCAAACCTGATAACTTTTCAGTACTACATCTCAACCTTTATTGAAGAGATGAAAGGTCAGAAAAGGAGAATTTTTCCAATTCTACTCACACATTTAGACCCGTTGTTTTTTAATCACTTCTGCTTCAACGACAATAAAATCAAAGTTTGTTACATAAAGGATATCAAGGTTAAGACCAACCAGCACATCCTGAACATCATTTACAACCGTGAAGATGGAACCATTAAAGATACGGTTGATGCACACTATTTTCACTTCCACCCTGATTCGGAAGCCATTGATATAACGAATGAATTTAAAGCCTTAAATCTGAACTCTGATTGGGGCACGCCTGATAAATTCTTCAAAAAGATATTTAGAGAAGTCAGACGGTATTTATTTGATGATGAAACATTCGACCCACTTGCAATTTGTTTTGGAGTTAGAAATCGGATTGAACAATTGGTTTATGACAAAATCCCTGATGCTGAAAACCAGAGGAAGTTCATAGAGGAATACAACGGAACGAAAAACAAACTTCATTTTGC
>CAXBHA010000655.1:0-2186 GCA_963974955.1 uncultured Yeosuana sp.
TGACTTTTCGTTTCATAACTTTAAATTTTTGTAATTATTCGATAATAAGTTAATTAAAAATCGAGAACGTACGGAACCGCTAAGCTCTCACATTAAAAATTTTTGAATGTCCGTAATTTGCCATAAGTCTGAAAACATAATAATTTTGTCATTCCGACAAAGGAGGAACCGCATTGATTTTAATGGATTCTTCATTTCGTTTCACTCCATTCTGAATGACAAAAATGGTATTATGAATGAATACGGACATTCAAAAAAAATTTAAACATTCCCTCCCGATAGATCAGGAGGTTTACAAATTGTTAATGGGCATTTCATAATTTAAATTTGCTTAATACAACCTAAATTAGTATTTTTAGTAGGTTAATATTAGTATTTAAGGCTAAATTAACACTTTCCAATCAACCCTTGTATAAAAATAACAAAGTTGTTAACACGCAAACGTTTCCGTTGCGGATATCGTAAAAGTTATTAACACGCAAACGTTTTCGTTACAGATTTCATAATTTTTTGTTAAAACATAACCTTAAATTTACATTGTTTTAACCCGAGAAGTGAAAATATAACAAACTAAAATTATTTTACTAATTCAAAAGCATTGTATGAAAACAACTGTAAACAGCTTATTGTTTTTCTTATTCTTTGTCCCTATATATATGTTTGGACAAACGACACTAACAGGAACAGTAACAGAACAATCAACCTCAATACCGCTTCCAGGCGTCAATATCCTTATTAAAGGGACGGCCACTGGAACGGCCACTGATTTTGATGGTAAGTATCAAATTAACGCAAAAAACGGAGATGTCATTGTGTTTTCTTATGTGGGCTATAACCCTGTAGAAATTACATATGCAGGGCAATCCACTTTAAACATTGCACTTATAGAAAATGCGGCCCAACTGGATGAAGTGGTCGTTATTGGTTATGGTAGTGTTAAAAAAGAAGATTTAACAGGATCGGTAGACGTTATTTCCTCGAAGGATTTTAATAAAGGGGCCGTATTATCGGCAGATCAGTTACTGACAGGAAAATTAGCTGGTGTACGAATAACCTCAAATGGTGGCCAACCAGATTCTGCGCCAAACATTCGTATTAGAGGTGGTGCCTCATTATCTGGTAACAACAATCCACTGATTGTTATTGATGGTGTTCCCATTGATAATACCAATCCAGCAGGTGTTAGTAACCCACTGTCTTTAATAAACCCCAATGACATTGAAAGTTTTAGTGTTTTAAAGGACGCTTCTGCAACAGCCATTTACGGGTCAAGAGCGTCCAATGGTGTTATTATCATTACAACTAAAAAAGGGACTTCTGGAGAGGTAAAATACAATTTTTCCTCGGATGTTTCCGTAAGTGATGTAAGCAAGAAAATAGATTTAATGACTGGTAATCAATTTGTGTCCTTTATCCAGGATTTTCAACCCGACTATACAGATTTATTGGGAGTTCCTTTAAACAGCGTTCAAACTAATGAGCCTATCTCTCAAATAATAAATGGGAGAGCCATTTATAATACCGATTGGCAAGATGCCATTTACCGAACGTCAATATCATCAAATACCAACTTTAGTGCTCGCGCCAACCTTTTTGGCAAGATCCCTTTTAGAGGCTCGCTGGGATACACAAAAAATGAAGGTGTTGTAAAAACCAACGATTATGAACGTTACAGCATGTCTGTTAAATTAACACCGACATTATTGGATGATCATTTAAAAATTGACCTCAATGCCAAGGGACTCTATTCCGAAAAAAATGCCATTGATGAAGGCGGCGCCTTAGGCGGTGCTGTTAATATGGATCCCACAAAACCTGTATATAACGCTGCATCAAACAATCGGTTTGGAGGCTATTATGCCAGCACAAGGGTTGATGGTAACAGATTAATTCTAGATGGCCAATGGAATCCTTTGGCTATCTTGGAACAACGACAACGACCAGAAAACGTTTATAAATTTCTTGGAAATGTAGAGTTTGACTATAAAATGCATTTTTTACCAGAGCTTAGGGCGGTGGCTAACTTTGGTTTAGAAGCCTCAAAAGCTAAAATCAATGAAACCTATTCAAACAATTCCATAGCCACTTATAAATTTGATATCAACAATTCCGATATAAACACTAATTATTTATTTAACCCAGGTGTAAATTATTCAGAAAACCAACGCATCACCAACACCACCATG
>CAXBHA010000656.1:0-2180 GCA_963974955.1 uncultured Yeosuana sp.
ACTGAGCCGAATTTCATGTTTTACTTTTTCTATTTTAAAAGCCAAATTTAAAAATTTGGTGGTCTTTGTAAATATGTACAGACCTTTCGATTTAGCGCTTATTAGCTATGTTTTATAAACCGTGTTGTGCTATCGTTATTGTTCTTTTAGAACATTTTTTATAGACGATATTAACTTTAGTCCTTTCTCAGTCAAATCCTTGGATTTAAATATAAATGGCTAAAGTCAATTCTAGGTCAACTAGCTTTCTAAATTCTACAGAGTTAAGAGCAATCATCATTTCTTTCTGGTGATAGGCTGAAATATAAGTAGGATTATAAAAATCAAAAGGTCTCACGTCATTAATAAATTTTGCATACCCACTTGTTTTATTATTTATGTCTACAATAGCAGCTTCTATGCTCCAATAATATTTTTTCACTTCATTTTTTAATGAATCATTTGTGATAAGTTGAAAATTTCCTGTATTTACAAGTTCATCATAGGTCTTGGTTGATAAAAAAGTAATTCCAGTTGATATTACAGCGCCATACGATACCTTGTTTAAAAAAACCAAAGTGTCTTGGTCTTGGATTTTCTGCTCACAATAGTTTTTAGCCAATGTTAGTCCTTCTATTTTTCGGAAATAATTATCCTTTAAGAAGTAATTAGAGAATCCATTATTCCCCTGAAGTTCTTTTTTATGTTATCCAAATATTTGTATTCATTCTTCTTGTTAATTCTGTCTTGATCCCAGCTATTAATAAACAATGCTATCAAAATCCCGATAACCACAAGTACAATTTCACCAATGGCATAAAGAAGATATTTACTGAACTTGTTTTCGGTAAGTATTTTTTGGCGTATGTGTCTAAAGAATTTTATCATTGGTTAGTATTCGGTTATAATAAAGAACAACGTTTGTTATATGGAAAGCTATGTGTTTTAAGCACTTAATTTAGCAAATACAAACCGAATATAAAATCCGTAAAGATTTTTGTGGGTAGGCTAGCACTAGCAATTAATTTATACGGTGTTAGTATTAGTTTTCGTTCTTAATATCAAATTTTATTATCAAACAATTTCATGTTTTGATAGTAGGTATTTAACCGATTTCCATTTAATATCTTGGTAACGATTGTTATCCGTATTTTGTAAAGTTGCTCTTTTGTCCATCATGTTTCGCATATATTGCATTCCTTGCCAAGCTGGATAAATTTCTGTCTTTCCTGGTGCAATTATTTTTGTTATTTTTATAAGTAAGCTTAGTAATCTAAGACTTCCTGTTCTGAGTAGACGAAATTTTTGTCCAGACAATTCATTCATCACTTCTCTTATTTCTCTTGGACTTATTTGGTCACCCGCAATTCTCAGATAACGTGGCGTAGATTCATCAAGAGCTACATTGGCTGTAAACGTTGCCGTGTCGTCTAAAGTTGTGAAACCCATTTTATGGTCAGCATTTCCCCAATAAAGCACTAATTTTTTTTTGAAGATTATCATGGGAATTTCATTTGTAAGCATATCCATAAAGGCACCATTAAAAATGGTTGTAGCAGAAATAGAAGTGGAATCCAAATATTGATGAAAAGTCCTTCTGAAATCTAGGTTACGATTTTCTCCATGTGTAAATTTTGTGAAATCTAACGAATAGTCGGAAGGAATAAACCTAGGTACTCCGGCTAAAATAGCACCATCTAATAATGTTTTTTGGGTTTCAATAACCACATCTTCTAGACCTGCCAATGCAGAAACAACACAGGAAGCACCGCTACAAGCAGAAGATATTTCTTGTTCCTTGGTCATGTCTAATGGGATGATTTTAGCACCCATTCGTTTAAGATGACTTATTTTTTCATTGTCGCTAGTTGAACGAACTAAAACTCTTACTTCAGTTCCTTTGTCAAGTAAAGCCTTCACTATTCTACCTCCAAGATTTCCTGTCCCACCTGCTACTACTATAATTTTTTTATTCATTTATTTTATTTCTTGTCTTTATCAGATGGGTGGGAGTGTATAATTACTGCTAACGGTTTCGACAATGAGTAGTTGCATGGTTTAGCGATTATCTTTGCAAGTACACACCAAACTAAAAATCTAATAGGATTTTATAAGTAGGCGAGAACAAGCAATTACTTATAGCCAATGTGTGTGCCCAGTATGGGCATCTTTTATTTATCGAAAGATAAATAATTCATCTA
>CAXBHA010000657.1:0-2179 GCA_963974955.1 uncultured Yeosuana sp.
CTTCTTCTTTAAGGGTCATCGCTAAATGCAAACGGTTACGCTCACCACCAGAAAGTAGTTTTACCTTTTTGTTTTGCTCCCCACCAGAAAAATTAAAACGACTTAAATAAGCTCTGGAATTTACTTCTCTTCCACCCATTAAAATAAGCTCTTGCTCATCACTAAAATTTTGCCAAATTGTTTTTTCTGGGTTAATGTTGGAATGTGCTTGATCAACATAAGCGATTTTTGCGGTATCACCAACCTTAAACTCTCCTTTATCTGCTGTTTCCTCGCCCATTATCATTTTAAAAACAGTTGTTTTTCCAGCGCCATTAGGTCCAATAACACCAACAATACCGGCTTGAGGTAATTTAAAATTTAAACTCTCGTATAACAATTTATCATCATAGGCCTTGCTTACACCAATGGCTTCAATCACATTTGTTCCTAATCGTGGCCCGTTAGGAATATATATTTCAAGTTTTTCATCAAGTTGTTTTTGGTCTTGACTCAGCAACTTATCGTAATTATTCAATCGCGCTTTTTGCTTTGTTTGACGTCCTTTTGCGCCTTGTCTCACCCATTCCAGCTCTCGTTCCAATGTTTTTTGACGTTTGGAGGCGACTTTGCTTTCTTGTGCCATTCGTTTCGATTTTTGATCTAACCATGACGAATAGTTGCCTTTCCAAGGAATGCCTTCACCTCGATCCAATTCTAAAATCCATCCAGCAACATTATCCAAAAAGTATCTATCATGTGTTACTGCAATTACAGTGCCTTTATATTGTGCTAAATGGTGCTCCAGCCAATGAACCGATTCGGCATCCAAATGGTTAGTCGGCTCATCAAGCAATAACACATCTGGTTCTTGAAGTAATAATCTGCACAAAGCGACTCGTCTTTTTTCTCCACCAGATAAAATACCTATTTTCTTATCACCATCAGGCGTACGTAACGCATCCATAGCAATTTCAAGCTTGGTATCGAGTTCCCAGGCATTACTCGCGTCAATTTTGTCTTGCAATTCTGCTTGACGGGTCATTAACTTATCCATCTTATCAGGATTAGAATATATTTCCTCCAACCCAAACATGTCGTTTATTTTATTGTATTCGTCAAGAATGGCAACCGTTTCAGCGGCACCTTCACGCACAATTTCCATCACTGTTTTGGTGTCGTCAAGTTTAGGCTCTTGCTCTAAATAGCCAACCGAATAATCTTGAAGAAACGTAACATCACCTTGATAATTTTTTTCAATTCCGGCAATAATTTTAAGCAATGTGGATTTACCCGAGCCGTTCAGCCCTAAAATTCCAATTTTAGCGCCATAGAAAAAGCTTAAATAAATATTCTTTAAAACAGGCGTATTAGCTCCTTGATAGGTTTTAGTTAAACCAGTCATCGAAAAAATAACTTTTTTATCGTCGCTCATTTTTTATGTTTATATGTTTATTAATTGATGGGTTTATTTCCCTAAGTTGTTAGACACATGCCTTTTATAATTTAAAAGCTGAATTTTACAAATATTATAACCTTAAAAAGCCTTAATATTGAGCTGACTGCCTACTGCCACTGAAAACTGTAACCTTTTTACACGCGTCCTTTTAAAGCATTAAACACCCATGCAATGGCAAAAAAACCAATCCCTACAGCCGCAAAACCCCAACCAGCAACATCGTCGTACCTAAAGGCTCCCATTGCAATTAAACATAATCCTACAATAATCATAATCGTTGTGGCCCATGCCAACACTGTATTTTTATTCATTCCCATAATTAAAATTTTGTTTTAGGGCGCCTCCTTGTTAGATAACAAGGACAGGCTTTTCGCTTTATCTTTTAATTTCAACAAATTAAAAGGATGCCACTTCAAATGTATAACATTCACGACTTCCAAATTTAAAAATTAAAAGCAAACGAGTAATCCTTTGCGCAAATTGAAACACAAATATCGTATTTTTAAACAAAAAAGCATCCAATCACAGATGCTTAATTATGTTATTAGATTGAATATTTATTAAAATACCATAGGAACTTCAATAATAATCAATTTTGAATTTGATTTTGCCGTTATTTTAATCCATTCCATTTCTGAAATTCCGATGGCATCGCGAGTCTTTAAAACAGTGTCATCTATTTCAACAGAGCCTTCAACAACAAAAACATAAAACCCATTACCTCTGTTTTTTACTGTTAAA
>CAXBHA010000658.1:0-2175 GCA_963974955.1 uncultured Yeosuana sp.
TATTTCCGTACCTTGATAAGGAAACCACCAACCACTACTTCGCATGATTAAGTTCTTCCGTAAAATTCGTCAAAGACTTCTTACTGATAACAAGTTCAGCAAATACTTTTTGTATGCTATTGGAGAAATTGTCCTTGTAGTTATTGGGATTTTGATAGCCTTGCAGATTAATACTTGGAATGAAGAGCAGAAAAATCGCTTCGAAGAGAAGAACTTGCTTTTAGAATTAAGAACAGAATTCAGAGAAAAGAAAGAAAGCTTGGACGCAAATAAAAGACAAGGGGCTGGCTTTATAAAAAATATTTCTATCTATGATACCTATGCAAATGCTAGCGCTCCCGAATATAATCTTGACTCTTTGAGATTTCTTGTTCGCAGTCTTACAATGGGGAATTTTTTTATCACTCCTAATAGCACCTTAAATTCAATTGAAAATTCCGCTAAAATCTATCTGATAAAAAATGATGAGTTGCGAAACTATTTTAAAATTTGGAAAAATTCGGTGATTAAACTAAATGATTTTCAAGAGAAAAGAGAGGCATGGATAAATGACAATTACCCCATCCTCAGTGAATATTTTCTTTTTAAGGACCTCTATCCTGATGGAACTAGGGCGCTAGAGATTATTGATGCTACGAATGATCATAAGGGTATACAGCATTTTTTTATTGCGCCTTCAAATCAAAATATGGTTCAAAGTTTTTTAGATATTTCATATGCATTATATTACACTAGTGAAGGGGTTCTAGCCGTGACAAATGAAGTGCTTCAGATGATTGATGAGGAACTAATGAAGTATGAAGATATTAAGGTTGAACCCTACTTTTCTGAGATACGAGTGACGGGGGATGCGGTGGATAATGCGATGTCCTTTGTAATTCTAAAAAAATTAAGCAATGGTACTTGGGAAGGGATTCTTCCGCTAAAAGATGGTACTGTAACTTTTTCAAACCGGGCAGCGGGAGTTATTAGCTGGACCGGTGATGAATTCCCAAAAGGAAAACTTCAAGGTGCAGGCTACTGGGATAATAACATATCTGTTAAAAAAGGGGTGTACAGAGTAATCTTTGATTTCGAAACTGGATCCTATGAATTTATAAAAATCAATGATTAAATTTTTTAGAAAAATCCGCCAAAGATTACTGACAGAAAACAAGTTCAGTAAATATCTAATCTACGCTATTGGTGAAATTGTACTGGTTGTTATTGGGATATTGATTGCACTATCCATAAATAATTGGAACGAAGCACAAAAAAATAAGGCTGTCGAGCAGCAATTATTGACGTCGTTGTTACTAGAGCTTGAAACAAACCTCAATATACTCGATAAGACGATTAAAACTAATACCGACATTATTAAAAATAGCATAACTATTGGAAAATTCACTGGGCCGTTATTACCCGTACTAAGTGAAAAAGAATTGTCTCAAGCTATGGTGGGTGCTTTTAAAACTGCTTCTAGGTATATACCCAACCAAGGAACTTACAATGAAATAAATAATTCTGGCAAATTATCACTCATTTCTGACCCATCCTTGAGAAAGGCTATTTCTGAATTACAATCACAACTTAAACGTGTTGAAAATCAAGAAAATTTTGTTGTTGAAAGAAGGGATAATGCCCATCAATTTTTCATCAATAATGGAAATTTTAGAAGACACCTAGAGATTACTGATGATGCCCTCATAGATGTTAAGCCAAGTAACTTTCCAAACAATGACTTCACTTTTCTTGAAAAACAAGAATTTGAAAGTAACCTTTATCTATTCATAGTAACATCCAAAAACCTAAATAGAACATTCTATATACTCTTAAAAGAACGAACTAAACTACTAATTGAACAGATAAGGCAAAATATAGACTAAGGCTAGAACTCATAAGACGAATAGCGCAAATTGGTTATAACATTTGACTGAAGCAAAAATGGATACCGGATAGCAAATCACTTCCCACCGAAAACGAAATTGAATTGATCATCGCTTTTATCAAGAAGAATTTGAATACGTAAAATACCTATATTTATGTATGCATTAACTTTATCCTTATGAAAACTTCGAGACTAGTACTATTTGGCTATTTGATTTTCACTTCACTACTTGGGTTTGCACAACCAGGGGAGGCAGTTGAAAACTGGAAAGGGAAGAGAATACTTTTGATCGGGGCTCATCCTGACGA
>CAXBHA010000659.1:0-2171 GCA_963974955.1 uncultured Yeosuana sp.
CGTAAAATATGCAGTATCCTTTTTAAGAGCACTGCCCAATAAAAAGGTGAGCTGGTTTTTGGATTGTAATCCTAAGGAAACATCACTACTTACCTTTCCTAGATTAGTATTGAACTGGAGTTTTGCCAGGTTAAGACCAATCTTTAAATATTGGTATTGTATAATGGCCAATCCAAACAAGGAAATAAACAAAAGGGCTACATACAGGTTTCTCTTCTTCCACATAATCTTTAAAGAAACTCAATTAGTTCTTAATATTAAACAAACTTAAGCTTTCATTAAGTGCATTAACTTTTCATTAATCTTTTTTGGACATCTATTAACCTCAAATTTAGGTCATAGTATTAAATTGGTCGTGAGTTAATTAAACTTAAGTCACTTAAGTTATTTCAAATCATATTATGGTCATCTTCTTAATTTCTGGAGTTGACCATTTTCTATCAACTGACCAAACCAACAATATTATGAACCATAAGCAACTATTATTGGTTATTTTTTTAATAACCGTATTAAATGTCAAGGCACAAGGCTGTGTTGCCATTCGCCACTTTTCCTCTTGTGTAGGTAACAGCCTTGAAAACAACATTATAGGCAAAGGGGACTTTCAATTGGGATTAAATTACAGATACTTTAAATCCTTTAGGCATTTTAGGGGTACGGAGGAAGAACCAGATCGTGTAACGAATAATACCGAGGTGGTCAATTACTCCCATAGCACGGATTTCTTTTTAACTTATGGCATCAACAAAAAATTATACACCAGTATTACCATACCTAACGTCTTTAATTCAAGATCATCTTTATATGAGCATGGACGCAATGAAAGAAATACGACATTTTCAAGGGGACTTGGCGACATTCGTTTAGGTGTAGGACTTTGGCTATTGGACTTTGAAAAACATCCTGAAGGAAATATTGCAATTGGTCTAGGCTTAAAACTACCTACCGGAAATTATAATGCTTCTGATATTTTTTATAATGTAGGTCCAAGTGGTGAACCGCAGACCAGACCGGTTGACCAATCCATACAGCTTGGTGATGGCGGTCTAGGTTTTACCTTGGATGCGCAATTATACCAAAAATTATCGAATGGTATTTTTGGTTATGCCAGCGGTTTCTATCTTGTTAATCCTAGGGAAACGAATGGTATAAGAACCTTTAGGGAAACCTTAAATCCTATTCTTGAAAATGAGGCTATAATGGCGGTACCTGATCAATATTCCCTAAGGACGGGATTAAGTTTTACCCTATCCCCTACGCTTTCAAGTTCTTTGGGCGCGCGTTATGACTGCGTACCTGTAAA
This sequence comes from uncultured Yeosuana sp., assembly GCA_963974955.1. Lineage (GTDB taxonomy): Bacteria > Bacteroidota > Bacteroidia > Flavobacteriales > Flavobacteriaceae > Yeosuana. The sequence continues at coordinate 1,304 of CAXBHA010000659.1, forward strand.
AGATTTAATTGGTGGCAATGATGGTTTTAGGCGACCCGGCAATGTATTATCAATTGACCCCGGACTAGCATTAAACCAAGGTAATTTCTCATTTAACTTAAATGTTCCTTTTGCTGTTCGAAGAGACCGTCCACAAAGCATTACCGATCTACAAACAGAACAATCTACCGGTTCTCCAAGACATGGAGATGCAGCTTTTGCCGATTACGTGATAAATTTTGGAGTTACATATAGAGTGTACAATACTAAAGTAAAAATTGACCAAGAATTACTTGATGAATTCAAGAAATAAGCCTTTAAAGCAACGTTATGACTTTCAAACAAAACCTACAGTTCAATAACAGAATTCTACCATGGACCATTGGTATGGTCTATCTTTTTTTTGGTCTACTAAAATTTTTTCCCAATACTAGCCCAGCAGAAGACCTTGTACAGGAAACTATAGCTAATCTAACATTCAACTTAGTTCCTGATCAAATGGGATTATTACTCTTGGCGAGTTTTGAAACTTTCATAGGAATAGCATTCTTAGTAAACCTTAGAAATAAATATATAATCTATTCTAGCATTGCACATATAGTAATGACATTTACCCCGGTATTTATTTTACCGGAACTTCTTTTTGGTAAAAATGATTTTACAATCACTTTATTAAGTCAATACATCTTTAAAAATATAATTATTTTAGGAGCACTTTTATCGTTGACAAAAGAGTTTAAAGTGGATGAGAAAAAGGTTTGTAACCAACCAATTATTAAAACTCATTAAAAATGAAGCTTTAAACAAGTTCATTCATACAAGTCCGTAATATCTGCATCACATAAAGAACAGAAGAGCTCATCTAATTTCTTACAAACATCATTAAAAA
>CAXBHA010000660.1:0-2170 GCA_963974955.1 uncultured Yeosuana sp.
CCCCATTGTCTTGCAATCTTATTTAATTGTACTGAAGATACTTCTTCTAAACTTATTGCATGGAGATATCCTTCATATAAAGGATTAAGAACAAGAATCATATACCCCTTACTTTCTAATCTAGAAGGATCACCTTTTTTAACTCTTCTTTTATAGGGATGAGCAATTTTAAAATACCGTCTTGGTATTGGGCGTTGATCTGATCCACATCTACTTTGTCTTCTTCAATAAAGAAAGACCGCTCAAAGCTTTCATAATGAAATTCAGTACGCTTTACTTTATGACTTTCATCTTTTTCTTCCGTTTCTGTTTTTTTACTTGCGGAGATTGTCAGGTAATCTTTTTCAAAGGAAATGTTAAAATCTTCCTTTTTCATACTAGGCGCAGCTACTTCTAACAAATACTCTTTGTCATTCTCTTTGATATTGACTGCCGGCCTATTACCGTTGAAACGATTCTCGGGGCTACCCAACACAAAAGATGAAGGGACATCAAATAATTGATCCAACCAATTGTTAAAATCAGGTGCCTGTGTTTTTCTTCCGTTTGATTTTATAAGTGTCATGGCTATTGTATTTTTAGTTTTAACTTCTTTATTTACTCAACATTTTACAAAATAAATGCCAATCCAAAAAAGAATATAAAGACCTGTAAAACAGGACAATACGTCATATATTTTAAAAATGTAATGCCATTATGGCTGGATTGCATGAGTTCGACTGACTTTATGGCATAGCACGTACACCTAAAGCCTGATATAATTATTCGACGGATAATTCATAAAAAAAGGTAATTCAATGTGGAAGAAAGGAGCATCGGGATATATACCTTAACAAAAGAATTTTCATTTTTCCTCCATCATTTTAAAAACTTTTGTGAGGGACGAAAATTATTGGTTTTATCAAGCCGTCAACTGAATTCTAATTTTTGGATGGAATAATTGAAAATCTTTCTATTCCTTTTTTGTCTACTAAAAGCCTTATAATTCCATTATCGTTTTTATATGGGATATTTATGGTTTTATCATTATTTGATAAGGCAATGAATTTATCCTTAAGTTCATATTGAAAAATGGAATCTCCAAAGAATTTCATACCGAGCTTGGGATCTATTTTTACAATTGAATTGTCAGTTGAAAAAATAAATGTGTTATTGGAACTAGTAATAATAGGGATTATATTTCTTCGGGCGATTGAATCTTTTGCAAACTGAGGGGTCATTGTAAAATCAACAATAGCATATTCACCCTCCAACGAAAGGTCTTTGTCATAAGGATTACATGAAAATACAAGAAAGGATATTACAATAAGTAATGTTGTCTTCATTTTGATTCTCTATTAAAATTAGACGGTTTAAATTTAGCCTAGGTTAGGAATGGTTTTAATGGTGCTCAACTTCTGTTATAACCAAACTTTATTTGGACTTTTAAAAATTCATATATCCAATCTACCCTCTTATACTATATTATTAATTATCAAATTAAAGAATTAGGACGAGAAATCAAATGGGAGTGGGACAATTAACTCTAAATTGGAAGAAATACCTCTGAAATGCCGATATCCTGGTGGTATCGCTACCTTTCTTCTGCAGCAATACCTCGATAGTCAACTTTTTACTAAAGGCTGATCAAAAATTATCAGCCATTTTTAATGAATATAGTTGTCATTTTATTAATCTTCAGCCTCTAAAGAACATTCCCCTTCTTTTATTTGAGATGCTGTTGGGTTATATCCGTTTAAAGCCAAGTTTAATTTGTAATAAATCCCTTCTTTGAACAAATAGGTTAATCCGCAAAAATCAACCAATGATTTGTTGTTGGTGATAGTCAGTACATATCCATTATCAGAATTGTAAAGATTTCCTACGGAGAATAAGTTTGATAAACCATCTAAGTTTTCAAGTGTTTCATTCTCTGAGATAGTTAGGTCTCTTCCCACTTCGTTAATAGCGTTCATTGCCGAAATATCTGTTAATAAAGGATTGCCTTTTACCTCTACGGCAAAAGTTATTTCAGATTTAAATTTTAATCCTTCAAGGCTTTCAAGAGATTGGTTATTAATAATTCTCATTGAGCCATCCAATACACCATCTGTAGCCAACAGACCATTTAAATCATTCAATTTTGCATTATCAGTAATGTATAAATGATTTATTTTGGTTAAGGTTTCCC
>CAXBHA010000661.1:0-2163 GCA_963974955.1 uncultured Yeosuana sp.
TTCAAATCATTTTATACAGCTTCTTCACCCAAAACTGGAAATGGGCGATACGCACTGGTTGGCCAACAAATCAATCGAAGTTGATGAAATGCAGAAAAATAAAAACCTTTAAAATCATACATCATGAAAACAATACTTTCAACACTATTTAGTCTTGTCTTTATCTGCAGTGCATTCGCTCAGATAGGCAACAAGCCGTTGGGTAACAAAATGGCATATAAAGACCTGGGTTCGGTAATCTTGGTAAAACCGAGCAATGTCAAGTTAAAGGACGTAGGGCTGCCCAGGAGTTTCAATCCCAGTAAGACCTCAAGACTGGAGGTGCCCCAAGCCAAATTGAAACTGCCGTCGAGAAAAAAAGTAAAGATAACGCCCATAAGTCCCTATAATCCAAATTTGGAGTTTTCATTTGACGGAATGTATAGTAAATACTACCTCATGGTCAGCAGCACTTATAGAGGAGGACTTATTACATTCAATGCCCAAAGGGGCAAGGAATACAGAATGAAAGTAGCCCTTACAGACAAAAAACATCTCATAGAGGAATTTAACGCCGATTTCCCAAATGGTGAGGTTGGCATTAATATCGGAAGCCCAGATAATTGGCATATAGTCACTGTCAACCAATCTCAGCGACAATTCACCATCGTATTTACAGCAGCCCAGTCAGGTCAGCTTCAAATCGCTTTTAACGGAATATTTACCCCCAACTGGAAATGGGGCGATGAGCTCTGGCTACCAATTAAATCGATAGAGATTGATGAGATTTAAGTTAACAACAAATATTTGCATAAAAAAATAAACAAGAGTCTAGTATTTATCGATGCAATTAGTAATCAAAAAAAATAAAATCTAAAAATCATGAAAACAATATTCTCTACGGTACTCTGCCTCGCCTTGGCCTATAGCTTGTTTGCCCAAATTGGAAACAAGAAAGTTTCAAGTAAAAATCTTGGTACGATAGTTTCGGTCAAACCGGTGAAGATAGATTTGCAGAACAAGACGTTTCCCAAGGGGTTCGAATTCAAGAATCTTCCCGAGCTTAAGGTTTCAGAGGCCAAATTGAAGCTCCCGGCCCGGAGGGAAACGAAAATAACCCCGCAAAGGCCATATTCCCCGAATTTGAAATTATATTTTCACGGTCGGTATAATGAAAAATACTTTTTGGTACTACCAGAGAAACGTTGTTCAGGAACACGGGAATGTAACGTGCATCACTCTTTTTTCAACGGAACCATTACTTTTAATGCCCAGCGTGGAAAAGAATACAGATTAAAAATAAAACTAACAAATGATAGGTATAGAGGCAAAAGTTATTCCGATGGAGAGGTTCTCGTAAATTTTAACGGCTCAGACCATAGGGTGTTGGTATCAAGAGCAAGTGGAGGGGAAATCAACATAGTCTTTTCGGCAGTACAAGCGGGTAGTATCTATTTTGCCTTTACCGGTATAAATCCCTGGCCCGATGGGAGTAGTTGGCATGAGTTGGCCATCGAATCGATACAGGTGGATGAAATCTAATTAAATCGATCATTTTGGTATATCAATCCAAGATTTTGTGTCTTATTCCTTAAAATTTCGATCATCAATTGGCCAAAGTAAATTGACCTTCTGAGTAGCATAAATTCTAACAGAAATAAAATAGAACCATCATGAAAAAATTCACTATAATTCTTATTTTCTGCCTGTTTTGGCAGTCTTTACTTTTTCCGCAATCTGCCGACTTAAGTTTAGAGATGGATGTGGATAACCGTTCAGTGGCGGTTGGTGCAACAGTAACTTTTAACATTGCCGTGACCAATGACGGTCCTAATGCCGCCGCCGGGGTACAGGTATTGAGTTTGCTTTCTTCGGGCTATGATTTTGTGGGTTCCAATACAGCCTTCGGCACCTACAATGAGGTAAGCAGTATTTGGAATATTGGCGGCTTGGCCAGTGGTGCAACCGCACTTTTGACGGTTACGGCCACCGTAAAAAACTCGGGCGACTACACCAATTTAGCCGAGGTCATGGCTAGTGCTCTATTGGATTATGACAGTGTGCCCAACAACGGCGTGGACACGGACGGGGATGGAAATGTAATGGACGATCCGGATGATGAGGATGATGGCGATGGGCAGGCGGTAATTGTTTCGGGAAGTAGCAGTGCTTCGGGAAGCGGTG
>CAXBHA010000662.1:0-2150 GCA_963974955.1 uncultured Yeosuana sp.
TGATCTGGGGATTCCCTCTCTATAATAGCTGGGTAAAACAAATACATCAGAAGAGTTTAGAAATTTGGCAATATTTTTTTGAAATCCGTGATAGACAACTATATTGTGTCTATGTAATTCCTCCAATTCCTCAATTCTAATTGACGAAACTGATAAAACCGGTTCTCCTATAATATGGAATTCGGCATCAGGGAATTTGGGTTTCAGTACCTTGGCTGCTTCTATGAATAATTCTACTCCTTTCTCTTTAATTAAACGGGCAACCAGAACAAAAATTTTTCTTTTAGTTGTGTTGTTATTTATTCTAAAAGGGTATTTCTCTAAATTTATTCCTGATCCATCAACGACATGTGCTATTTGATTTTCGGAAATAAGTCCTTTCTGTCTAAAAAGTTCCAGGTCATCGGTGTTTTGGAATATTATCGCTTTGTTTTTTCTAATGGCCAATCTGTATAAGACTTCTGTAAAGTGTTGTAGAATTTGGGCTTTTTTAGAAGCTTGGCTAAAGGTAAGGCCAAGTCCGGTTATTAAGGAAATAGTGGGTTTTCCTGTAATTCTACCTGCAATTGAACCATATATAACTGGTTTAATGGTATATGGAAATATGAGGTCTATGTCATGGGTGTTTACAATTTTTTTAATGTCCCAAATAGATATTAAATCTTTTAGAGGGTTTAATCCATTTCTTTGAAGATGATATTGAAGAGGAATTACACCCATTTTGGTCAATTCTTCGAATATTTCTGGATTAGAATTGGGCGAAGCGGTATAAACATTTAAACCATGGTCCAAAAAAGCAGAAATTAAATCCTTTCTAAAATTTCTCAATGATTCAGTCAATGAGCAAACTATCAATATTTTCCTTTGTTCCAATATCATCAATGTTGTTTTGTTGGGAAGTGAAATACAAAAAAACGCATTTTAACCATATTTACAACCTTTATGGCTTATGAAACTCCAATTATAGACTGTTTATTTTTATATTCGATTTTATTTTAACTATTTAATTGGCTTATGAATTCTTATGGAAGATTAGTGATTTCTTTAGATTTTGAATTGTTCTGGGGAGTTCGTGATAAACGTAATCTAGAAGATTACGGTGATTCCTTGGCCAAGGTTAGTGTAATTGTTCCAAGGATGTTGGAACTATTTAGGGAGTATAAGGTTAAAACAACATTCGCAACTGTAGGTTTGTTATTTGCCAAGGACAAACTGGAAATGATCAAGTATAGTCCTTATTTAAAACCGAATTACAAGGACTCGAATCTTTCGCCCTATACTGACAATTTTAAAAACGTAAAGGAAAATTGGGAGAAAGACCCATATCATTATGCCCTTCCGTTGATCGAGTTGATTAGGGATAAATATCCTGAACATGAAATAGGCACCCATACTTTTTCGCATTATTATTGTCAGGAAATGGGACAGACTTTGGAAGACTTTAAGGCAGATTTGACTTCGGCCGTCGCAATAGCAAAAGAAAAAAATATAAACCTTTATAGTTTGGTCTTTCCAAGAAACCAATATAATCCCGATTATCTGGAGGTTTGCAGGGAAATGGGAATATTGACATATAGAGGTAATGAAGATGCATGGTATTATGCCCCAGATAGCAAAGAAGATACCACTTTAAAAAAGAAAATTTACAGAACCCTTGATTGTTATGTAAATATTTCAGGGCACAACACATACAACATGTCTGATTTAATTACTAAAGTACCTTATAACATTCGTTCAAGTCGTTTTTTTAGGCCATATATGGCAAAGGGAGGGATGTTATTGGAATATTTGAAGTTGAGACGGATAAAGAAAAGTATGACTTATGCTGCCAAAAATAATATGCTGTTTCACTTATGGTGGCACCCCCATAATTTTGGACAAAATACAGATAGAAATATGGAAACTCTAAAATCTGTTTTAGAGCATTATAGAAAATTGAATCTTCAATTCGGATTTGAGAGTGTCACAATGAAAGATTGTGTAAGTGGTATTGTATTGGACAGGCGGTAGAACAAAAATTAATGATATTATTCTTGTTTGATTAGCCATTTTTTAAATGATAGTTTTACTTTTATAAATAACTTAATGATTTCTTGAGTTGAGATTTTATTTGTAAAGTAAATGTTCATTTGTTATGATTTTGTAATTAC
>CAXBHA010000663.1:0-2150 GCA_963974955.1 uncultured Yeosuana sp.
TTTTTCATGGCAGTCAATAACGTTTTGGCTGAAGCACTTGCTATACTGTTATCGTCTCCTACAAGGGCATCTTTTAATTTAATATAGGCATTAAACACTTGCTCTAATTGACTTTTAAAAGCATCGGTTGTGGTAATGCGCTGGTTCATATCTGTATGATCGGTCTCCTTTTCCATTTTACTATGGTCTGTTTCACCTTCCTTTTTTGAATCACCCATGTCCATTTTAGAATGATCAACGCCATCATTTTTAGCGTCGCCGTCCATGCCCATTCCTCCGTGATTATGACCCACATTAACCTTTCCACCCTCAGGATTCATCATGCTTTTTTGCCCCAATAGTTGTGCAGAAGCATCAATTCTGAACACACCATTTGTGGCAACAACTTCACCTTCTTCCAAGCCGTCAGCAACACTATAAAACTGGCCCATATCCTGCCCCAGTTCTATTTCCCTATAAACGAACGAAATGGTTTTTTCGTGTGGCACTTTTACGTAAACCACAGCACGTTTTCCGGTCCAAAGTACTGCTGTTTTTGGTATAACAATGGTATTTTCCATGCCTTTCATTTTTGCTTTAATAATACCACTGGCATACATTTCCGGCAGGAGTTTGTTACCAGGATTATTTACTTCAACACGTACTTTGGCAACTCGTGTATTGGATGATACAAAAGGATCGACATAGGTGATTTTACCTTCAAAGGTTTTACCAGAGATAGCTTGTATGTTGAAGCTTACCTTATCGTTAATGTGTATCCATGGAATATCGGCTTCATAGGCTTCAAACATCACCCAAACAGAGCTTAGATTGGCAATATCAAATAAGTTACCTCCAGCCTTGATATAGTCTCCAAGCTCAACATTTCTATTCATGACATAGCCTGTATGATCGGACAAAATATCGATTTGTTCCTGTACCTTTCCGGTTGCTTCAATGGCATCAATTTGCTTATCGGACAGCTTCCATAGTTTTAATTTATTGCGTGATGCTGTATAAAGTTGCGGGTAAATATCTTTAGACTTAATAGCTTCAAAAAGCTCTTTTTGGGCAGAAATCAGTTCTGGGGAATAAATACGTACTATTTTTTGACCAGTATATACTTTTTCACCTGTAAAATTAACGTACAATCGTTCTATACGACCCGGAATATGAGACACTTGAGAATACAATCTACGTTCATCCGGTTTTACACGACCTAACAATCGTATCTCTTTGTCGGCACTTGCCTTTTCAACTATTGTAGTCTGTATATTTGCTAATTGATAGGCTTCTTCATTCATTACAATTTCATTGGCTGCAATGTTTTCTGAAGAATCATCAGATGATTCCATTGGAATAAGTTCCATACCACAAATTGGGCAATTCCCAGGTTCTTCCATCTTTATTTGTGGATGCATAGAGCAAGTCCATAATTGTGTTACAGGGTCTTGAACATAATTGTGTTCCCCTTCCGCATGTGTAGTTTCTGAGTCTCCACCAGAAAACACATTTCCTAAAATAATTCCGAGTATTAAAATACCGGCTGCTATGATATATTTTTTATATTTTTCCATGATATTCATTTTATTGTCCTATTAAGTAATCCATAAATGCTGCTGCGGCATTTTTATCGGTTAATGCTTTTTGATGTTCTAATTTGTATTTAAGTAATTGGCGTTCTATCCGCAATACTTCTTCAAAGTCTTTAGAGTTTGTAGAGTACGACACAATTAATATATCCAAAACTTTTTTTGCAATTTCAGATTGTCTTAGATTTAAAGCAATACGTCTGTTACCATCACTGAAGTCTTTATACGTATTTTCATAAACCGAACTTAAAGTATTCTTTTTATCCTCTTTTCTGGATATTTCAGCTTCCTGTCTGTATTGTGCTTCTTTTATTAAAGCTTTATATTTTTTACGATATAAAGGAACACCTACCGATGGAAACAAAAACACGTCTTTACCATTATCTGATGCCGTTGACATAGGATTGTCACCAACTATGGTATAATTTACACCAACAGTAAACTTTGGCAATCCTTCTTTTTTAGCTACAATTTCCTGATTTAAAAAGGCATTCAATTTATGTTCTATGCTTTTTATTTGATGGTTTGACGCATAAATTTCATCGAGCATACTTAATTGATCTAAAGGAATTTCTTCCT
>CAXBHA010000664.1:0-2147 GCA_963974955.1 uncultured Yeosuana sp.
AGGCTGTTGTCTAAAATTCTCTCCAATGTCCAATCGTAGCTTATTTAAATTCTGTAAATTGGGTAATTCAAACAATATATCCTGATAGGTATTATTGCCTTTGACCACTGTTTTTACAGAATTTTTGATTTGAAAAATTTCATCATTTTGCTGGGTATAAAAAAGCTGAAAAAAATCTTCCTCTAAAACCCTAGCGTTCAAGATTACTTTTAGGTTATGGAAAACATTTTTTTCCATATTATTTAATAAAAATCCAGTCAACAGGAACAACCCAAAACTGAATAGCGAGATAAAATGAATTTTTTTGATTTTATGTAGCTTCATGGTTAAAATCTATAATAGATAAATGGATTGTAACTTGATTGGGCCAACTCGATGATTGATAAAGCAAATAATAGTATGTAAAAACAAAAGGTCACAAATTTAAATTTGTGTTCCAAATGAGAAATTTTTTGATTTGCAAATAAGGAATTTATCTTCTCTCTTAACGGCATTGAAAATATAATAGCTATAAGTATGGTAAATACGGAGTAATAGTTAAGGTAAATCAAAGCCGTATTATTATCCCCTCCCGTTAACCCAATCATACTTCTAAAATATCTAAAGGCGTCCCTTAAATTATCTGCCCTAAAAAATACCCATCCCGAAATAACCACAAGCATAACATAAAAATGTTGGAGAATTTTGGGCCATCCAAGTGTATTAAATAATTTGCTACGTTCTAAAATCAAAAACAAACCATGAAAAAGGCCCCAAACTATAAAATTCCAACTGGCTCCATGCCATAGACCAGTCAGAAAAAAAACTATAATGAGATTAAGGTATACCCTTTTAGTACCTTTCCGGTTACCACCTAAAGGAATATACAAATAATCCCTAAACCAGGTTGATAACGAAATATGCCATCTTCGCCAGAAATCTTGGATGGATTTCGAGATATAGGGATAATTAAAATTTTCCTTAAAATTAAACCCCAACATTTTTCCTAGTCCAATAGCCATATCGGAATATCCTGAAAAATCAAAGTATATTTGAATTGTATAACAAATGATTCCCAACCACGCGACGGATATGGAAATTTCCTTTGCAGGAATTGAAAAGACTTGATCAGCAATTAAAGCGGCATTATTTGCTAGAATAACCTTCTTAGCTAAACCACGAACAAATCGAATTATGCCCTCGGTGAAAAGTGCTGTATTAATGGAGCGCTTCTTAATTTGATCATCAATATCTGAATATCTCACAATTGGACCCGCAATTAATTGGGGAAAGAAGGATATGTACAGTCCAAGATGAAAAAAGTTTAGTTGAACTTCAGTTTCCCTACGGGATAAATCTACAAGGTATGAAATTCCTTGAAAAGTAAAAAAAGATATACCAATAGGCAGTAATATGTTTTCGTGGTTATATCGCAAATAGAATCCAAGATCCTGAAGGATGTTGACAATAAAATTGGCATATTTATAGTAAAAAAGCAAACCCAGATTCATTGCAATACTGATACCAAGAATAACCTGTGATAGCTTATTATTTCTGTTAAAATAATAATTAATTGCGATTCCTGAAATATAGTTTATACTAATAGAGAACAGCATCAATATTACTAAAATGCCTTCGCCCCAAGCATAAAATGAAAGACTGGCCAAAAGCAAGAAAAAATTACGATATTCCTGTTTCAACAAAAAATTGACAATTAATACCAAAGGCAAGAAAATAAAGAGAAATACTGTTGAGCTAAAAACCATAGTATAACTATTTGATAAAATATAATCTTTTAAATAAGTTGTAAATCAACCTAAATCTAAATCCTAATTTTGTAAATAATGAATTTGTACTTTTTGATCCGGTTTCTGAGACGGTATTTTCATGCCTTCTGTAATAAATCAAGGGTTCATCTATATAATAAGTAGATGAAGTAATTTCAGAAATAAGACCTATCCATACGTCGTGCATTGGAAGGTTTGGCGGAAATGGCAATGCCTTTTTTAATATGGCAGATTTAAACGCTACAGTGGAACCAAGATATTTTACTTTGAAAAGATTGGATAACACCCCTGTTTTATTTTTGGAATTTTTGAAAAACATATTTCCGTTAACCTTATCCGTACCAAAGAACATAATCGCATTTGAAAATACCAAGCCATTAT
>CAXBHA010000665.1:0-2146 GCA_963974955.1 uncultured Yeosuana sp.
TAAGGTATTGTTAAACGCTGTATCCAGCATTCCAAAAAACGAGGAATCATTTCCAATAGAAGGGATGTCCTCTTCGAAATTTTCGTGTGCAAATTTCAATACCGACAATTTTTCAAATAGAACTAATATTTCTGCGTGCATTTTAACAACATCTTCCTTCCCTTTTAATTTTAGAATTCTGTGCGCTATACTCATCAATTCAGCTTCTAGCTTCTTCTTCATTATTTTAAATTTTAGAATTATATTATTTGAGCTTTTATTTTTAATAAATTTACGTCACCTTTATACAAACGAATAATTGATTTGTTTTAGTGTTAAAATTACAAAATGTTTCTCGAAAATACCGTAAATCATAAAGAACAATTTGGGTGGATTGAAGTAATCTGTGGCTCTATGTTTTCTGGAAAAACGGAAGAATTAATCCGAAGACTTAAGCGTGCGCAATTTGCTAGACAAAAAGTTGAGATTTTTAAGCCTGCTATTGATGTGCGCTACAATGAAAATATGGTCGTCTCGCATGATGCCAATGAAATACGATCCACGCCAGTTCCTGCTGCTGCGAATATTCCTATTTTGGCCGATGGTTGTGACGTTGTTGGAATTGATGAAGCTCAGTTTTTTGATGATGAAATTGTACGCATTTGTAACGATTTGGCCAATAAAGGGGTTCGTGTTATTGTAGCGGGCCTGGATATGGATTTTAAAGGCAACCCCTTTGGCCCCATGCCCAGTTTAATGGCCACTGCCGAATATGTTACTAAAGTGCATGCAGTATGCACAAGAACAGGTAATTTGGCGCAATATAGTTATCGAAAATCTAAAAATGATAATCTGGTTCTTTTAGGTGAGGTGGAGGAATATGAACCCTTAAGCAGAGGCGCATATTATAAAGCAATGATGCGCGATAAAGTTCGTAATATGAAGGTTAATGACCCAGAGGAAGTGACTTCAAAAGCCAAAAACACGGATGCCAAAAGCCAATGAAACTATCCTTGAAATTGATTTAAAAGCTCTGAAACATAATTTTGAGCATTTAAAATCGAAAACTAAACCTGAGACCAAAATTTTAGGAGTTGTTAAAGCGTTTGCTTATGGTAGCGACGCCAAAGAAATTGCAATCTATTTACAAGAACTGGGTATAGATTATTTTGCAGTTGCGTATGTGCACGAAGGAGTTGCTTTACGGCAAGCCGGAGTTGCAAAGCCTATTTTAGTATTGCATCCGCAAGCCATAAATTTTCGGCTATTAATCGAACATTGTCTTGAACCAAGTTTATACAATGTTAAGATTTTTAATGAATTTATCGATGTAGCTTCTAACGAAAACCAAACCAATTATCCTGTTCATATTAAATTTAATACAGGTTTAAACCGCTTAGGGTTTGAAAAAGCAGATGTCGATTATTTAATTTCTAAATTGGGCAAAACAACATCTGTAAAGGTGGCATCCCTGTTTTCACATTTAGCAGCAAGTGAAGATTTGAACGAAAAAGAATTTACCTTAAATCAAATAAAATCATTCAGCCATATTTCAAAAGACTTTATTTATAAGCTTGGTTATAAACCTATGCTTCATATATGCAATACCTCTGGAATACTTAATTATCCGACTGCTCATTTTGATATGGTTCGCACAGGGATTGGTTTATACGGATTTGGAAATTCAGAAAAAGAAAACAAACACTTCAAACCAATAGCCACTTTAAAAACCATAATTTCTCAAATACATACCATTGAAAAAGGCGAATCTGTGGGTTATAATAGAGCCTATAAAAGCGATACCTTTATAAAAACGGCAACGTTACCCATTGGTCATGCCGATGGCATTGGAAGGCAGTACGGTAATGGCAAAGGGTTCGTAACCATTCATGGCCAACAAGCACCAATTATTGGTAATGTTTGTATGGATATGATCATGGTCAACATCACTTCTATTGATTGTAATGAAGGTGACGAAGTAATCGTCTTCGGGCCCGATAATTCCGCAGAACGATTAGCCGAAAAAATCAATACCATTTCTTATGAACTTATAACAGGTATTTCACAACGCGTAAAACGCTCTTACTTAACATGAGGATTTTCGCAAATAGCATTCCTTAATTTTTTTTGACTATTTTAGTAACTCACTAACTAAAATTTATAATCA
>CAXBHA010000666.1:0-2145 GCA_963974955.1 uncultured Yeosuana sp.
GCAAATGAATTTCATAATGAGCTTGCCCTGCGCATCAAAAATGCGTTTGAAAATGCTTTAGAGTCAAAATTGAGCCTTTTACAAGATTCTACAATCGACAACACCTTAAAAACTGCTGATAAGACTTCGTATTATCTACTAAGTGCCCTTGAATTCTATATGGTTAGTGGTTATTTCCCTAGTTGGTTTGATACAGGTAAATCGTTGGATGGTTTGATTTCAACACTGATGGAAAGTTCAAAAGATGATTTCTTCCAAATGCTTGGTAAGTACAGCATCAACGAAGCTGCAATGAGCCGCTTAAAGAATATTCTTAGTTTAAAAATATATAATGAAATATACCCCTTAGTAAAATCTAACAGCTTACAGGCACCTAAAAAACTGCTTAATAAAAATACTAAAGTTAGTATGGAAAATGATTTTACAGATGAAATAAGGGTCAATAATGCAGGTCTAATCATTTTTTGGCCATTTCTAACGCGTTTATTCGAACAATTAAACCTAGTTGAAAACGGATTGTTTATTTCAAAATCTGCACGAAATAGGGCCATTTATCTTCTCCAATACATGGTTAACAATACTACAGACGATCCAGAATTTGAATTGGTTTTAAATAAAATATTGGTTGGCATGCCAATATCAGACCATCTTGATCCAATAGAAAATCTTAGTCTTGAAGAAAAGAATATGACCGTAAGCCTTATAAATGGATTAATAGCAAATTGGGAAAAGGTCAGAGATGCTTCTCCGGCGGCTATTCAGGAGACCTTCGTGCAACGTGAAGGATTTCTTTTAATCAAGGAAGAAAATATGCATTTAAAAATAAATAAAAAAGGAGTGGATGTACTTCTGATGTCAATACCTTGGAACTTATCCCTAATCAAACTGCCTTGGATGGAAAAACCCCTTCATATCGAATGGGTTTAAAATCAATTGTTTAAGATTAGTTTTATTAAACAACATGGTAATTGGAGTGGCTGAAACGAAAACTAGTAGAGAAATCAAGCCTAAACTAATAAATACCAAAACAAACATTGTCGGCACAAAATAAAAAAGCCCTAATCTACATGACTGTAAATAAGGACTTTATGGTAATCTAATGTGGTCCCACCTGGACTCGAACCAGGGACCACCTGATTATGAGTAATCGGAATTACATACATCCAGACACAAACTAATTCATATTGTATTGAAAATCAATTATTTAATATTTTACGATATTAAATGAATTCAATTGATATCATAATTTTATGTGCAAATTATGTGCAAAATTTTTTGTACATTCGATAAATGCAAACAAGCATAAAATTAAGTCTTGATACCCGAAGAATAAGGAAAGATGGAAGTTATCCCATTATCATTAGATTGGGTCATTTTCAAAAAACTACTTCTATTTCTACAGGTCATTCAGTTCCTCTTGATTACTGGGATGATTCAAGGCAAAAAATACGAAATACTTATAAGCAGGTTAAATCTATTAATTTTCTCAATAATCTTCTTGCAAAGCAAATGTCGAGTGCAAAGGATGTCGTCAATCGGTTACAGGATTGCGATGAACTAGATTTCATGTCCATTAAACAGGTTAAGGACAAAATCGTAAATAAATCAAAATATGAATCTTTCTTCGAGTTTGCAATTGAACTAGCTGAAGACTTACGTCTTTCTGAACGTTTGGGAACCGCTCGCACCTATAGAGAAGTCGTAAGTGTTTTGAAAAGCTCAACAAATTCGGCTGATATTAAATTCAATGAAATCAACTATGATTTTTTAAAGGGATTTGAAAGGTTCCATATGTCAAAGCATGGTAATTCCTTAAACGGTTTGGCAGCCTATATGAGAACCATTAGGTCAATCTATAACCAAGGAATAAAAAGGGGACTAATATCCAAAGACGCCTATCCATTTAAAGACTACCAAATTAGAACTGAACCTACTGCAAAGAGAGCAATGAATTCTGAAAATTTGAAAAAAATATTGGCGCTACAATTGGAAAAAGGAAGTTGGCCGTTTCATTATAGAAATTACTTTCTGCTGTCCTATATGCTTTTTGGTATGTCGTTCATTGATATGGCCTTCTTGAAAATGAGTAACGTAGTTGATGGTAGGGTCAAGTTTCAGAGAAAGAAAACTTCAAAATTGTATGAT
>CAXBHA010000667.1:0-2141 GCA_963974955.1 uncultured Yeosuana sp.
TTCGACTCTATATAATATGCCCCTTGCGCTAAACATCCTGTATATATTTGTTCTATTTTCATGTATTGCAAATAATTTTCAAAATTACAATTCGTTTTATTTCATTTTGTTACAAAGGTAACAATCATCTATTAAATTCTTTGTATAAGATATAAATTCCCATAACCAATGTAAACCATCCAAATGCTTTTTTTAGTTTTTTTTCACTAATATATTTCGAAAGGAAAACGCCAATTATAATACCTATAATGGTAAACATGGAAAACGTTAACAAAAACGGCCAATCTACTTGAATGGTATGTAAATCGCCCGAAAATCCAATTAATGAATTTAAGGTGATAATAACAAGTGACGTACCAACGGCCTTTTTCATTGGTAAATTTGCCCATAGTACGAGTGCTGGAACGTATAAAAATCCACCGCCGGCACCTATTATTCCTGTAACCAAGCCTATAACCAATCCTTGAATAAAAGTTTTGTAATAGGGTTGTTTAATCTTTAACAGTTTTTCTTCTTTTTTATCTCGAATCATAGAAAAAGAAGCTAACAATATAACCAAAGCAAAAAGAGTCATAATACCCATATCCTTAGTCAGGCTAAAATTACCGATGCCAAAAAATATTTCAGGTAAATCAGGCACAATATATCTTCTTGACAAATACACGGCAATAAAGGACGGGAAGGAGAATGCCAGACCAATTTTAAAATTGACCAAACCAGCTTTAAATTTTTGATAGGTCCCCACTAAAGAAGAGGACCCCACAACAAAAAGCGAATAGGCTGTTGCAATAACAGGGTTATATCCTAAGACATAAACCAATAAAGGAACGGTTAAAATGGAGCCGCCACCACCTATTAGTCCTAAAACAAGCCCAACAACAAGAGCTCCAATATAACCAAAAACCTGTAAAATTTCCATTTTAGTGCGGAAGTCTATCTTTAATAATACCATAAATAAGTGTGCCCACCATAGCCGATGCTATAACAATGAGCATACTAAAAACACCCGTCCCTACTAATACATACATGGGGCCTGGACATGCACCAATTAGTGCCCAGCCCAAACCAAAAATAGTTCCGCCTATAATATATCTATAAAAACCATTTTCTTTTTTAGGAGCCAAAATATCTAAGCCTATTACACTTTTTAGATGACGCTTGCTTGCAATTTGCAAAAACAAGATTCCAGAAATAATAGCAGTTCCAATGATGCCATACATATGAAAGGATTGAAAGCGGAACATTTCATAAATTCGATACCAAGATACAGCTTCTGACTTTACAAGTACAATTCCAAAGAACATTCCAACCAATAAAAATTTTAAATATTTCATAAGTTATAGGATATAAGGTAAAATAAAATTTGTCATAATTAAACCGCCAATAAAAAAGCCTATTACCGCAATAAGAGACTGTTTTTGCAAACTACTTAAACCTAAAATAGCATGACCTGAAGTACATCCTCCAGCGTAACGTGTTCCAAACCCAACGAGGAGTCCACCAACAACTAATATTATAAGACCATGAGAACTTGTCATAGCTTCAAAACCAAAAATCTCATTTGGGACTATTGTTTTACCAGGGTTATTAAAACCTAATTGATTTAACTCTAGAATAGTTTTTGGGTTAAGACTTGTTGGAGTATTATTTGACAAGACGTATTTCGCAATGAAACCTCCGATAACAGCTCCTAATACAACAATTAAATTCCAAGTGCTTTCTTTCCAGTTAAATTTAAAAAAATCAATAAATTTTCCAGCACCAGCAATAGAACACATGGTTTCAAGATTAGATGACATCCCAAAGGATTTTCCAAAATAAAGCAATAACGCCATTACCAACGTTATCAAAGGACCAGAGATATACCATGGCCAAGGATTTAAAATATATTCCATGAATGTAAATTGTAAGTTAAAATTGTGATTAATTTTGAATAATAAATAGTTTAAAACTGAATCACTTCAATTTTATTTCTACTTAATTTTATTTTATTTTCATTTTCCAATTGCTTCAAAATCCTCGATATAACAACACGCGAGGTATTTAAATCATCAGCAATATCGTTGTGTTTAATTTCTAAACTGGTTGAAGCACTAAGTTTAACTTTGTCAATTAGATATTTAAAGACGCGTTCATCCATT
>CAXBHA010000668.1:0-2133 GCA_963974955.1 uncultured Yeosuana sp.
TTGTCATAAATCGGCATCAGTTGTTTACTTACCGACAAGGTAAGAGGATGTAATCGTGTACCTGAGCCTCCGGCTAAAATTATTCCTTTCATATTTTTTACTGGTATTGTTTTTTATAATAGGTTTGATATGCTCCTGAAGTAACATTGGAGAGCCAATCTTCATTGGCCAAATACCAGTCGATGGTCTTTTCCAAGCCTTCTTCAAAGGTAACTGAGGGTTTCCAGCCCAACTCTTGGTTAATTTTAGAGGCATCGATGGCATAGCGAAGGTCATGACCAGGCCTATCCTTGACATAGGTGATCAGTTTTTCACTTTCCCCAGTAGGCCTACCTAGTTTACTGTCCATTTGTTTGCAAAGCAATTTTACCAAATCGATATTTTTCCATTCATGGAAAATTAAATCGATGGCTCTTGCGTGGTCCAATACATATAACCAATCTCTGGTATAGTTGCCATCGCCATAAACAGGTAAAGGCAGATTCTTTATTATATTATTTAAAAATAACGGAATCAATTTTTCTGGGAAGTGATTTGGCCCATAATTGTTGGAACAATTGCTTATTACATACGGCAAGCCATAAGTTTCGCCATAGGCCCTTACAAAATGATCGGAACTAGCTTTGGAGGCGGAGTATGGGGAGTTAGGGTCATAGGGAGTTGTTTCTGTAAACAATCCAGTTTTTCCTAAAGACCCGTATACTTCATCTGTGCTTACATGGTAAAAACGCTTACTTTCAAAGTTGTCTTTCCAAATAGATTTGAAGGAGTTTAATAGATTTACGGTACCCAAGATATTGGTTTTGACAAATGCCAAAGGATCGGTTATCGATCTATCTACATGGGATTCGGCAGCCAAATGTATTACACCATCAAATTGATGCTTTACAAAAAGTGAATCGATATAATGTGTATTTGTAATATCTCCCTTTATAAAAGTGTAATTTTTAGACCCCTCAACATCTTTTAAATTTTCTAAATTCCCAGCATAGGTAAGGGCATCCAAATTATATATGAGATAATTCGGATAATGCTGTACTAATCTTCTAACAACATGCGAGCCAATAAACCCGGCGCCACCAGTAATCAATATCTTCATGTTCTATTATTTTTTATAGATTTTTAAGTAAGTGTTTAAGTCCAATAGACTAAGGATTAATAAGGTAATCCCCATAAATCCAAGGGGAATCCAAAATTTATAGCTATTCATTATTCCCTTTACCTCTACGCCCCTTCTAGGTAAGGCAGAGATAACATTTAGTATGCTCGATTTGTTGGCTCGTTCCTCGTTTAACAATACTAGGCTTTGTTTTAGCTTATCTACCTGGTTAATCAAAGCTAATTCTTTATTTTCCTGACCACCATTTTCACCTAAACTAATATTTGTGCCCTGTTGAGGCCTTTCGGCTTCTTTTTCCATCACCCTTTTATATAGGCGCTGAAGAGAATCCACTTCCATTAGCTGTTTTTTGTAAAGACTGTCCTGTAAACTTATATTTTGGTCACTAATGCTCTGTTGTAGTTGAAAATATTCGTTTCTCGAAATCGACTTAATAATTGAGGGCTGTATCTTTTTTGCGACGGTGCTATTTGTTGCCGTGACAGATATGGTGTGGAATCTTGCATCCATGGAGTTGAAGTTTTTTAAATAGTTCTCCATATCAATGGCTTTTTTAGTGGTAGAATCCAAACTGCGTACAAACTTATCGAACAACTGCACCTTTTGGTTTTCATCCGAATAGGACTCCACAACAAACTTTTTCAATTTTGAAGCCTCGGAAACACTGACATCCAAAGCTTCTGCCAAGGCGGTGGAGTCTTCAGCTTCCGCCAATTCATTGTAAAAATTTACGTTATTGTACAATTGTTGCACACTGTTAAAATTGGGTTCAACCACCATGGTGGAAATGAATTTAGGCTCTTTTACCATATCCAGATAAATGCCCAATGCCAGACCTACTACGGCCGCAACTACAAATTTTATAAAATGCTTTTGTAAAAAAAGCAAGAATAGAATAAGCGTATGGAAAATACCTTTGAAAATATTACCTATAAAACGGAAAAATTTCTTAAAACCATTTCCAATTAATTGAAACAGTTGCCCCAAATCTACTTCCTCGGAAGAGGATGTGC
>CAXBHA010000669.1:0-2133 GCA_963974955.1 uncultured Yeosuana sp.
GGTTGGTTTGGTTTACAAATTGTAAATGGGTATTTCATAATATTATTTATTTATTTATATCTTCTTTACTGTCCTTAAAAACATCTTCTTTTCCCCATTTTTTACGTTCTGTGATGTAATAAATCAATGGCACAACTATTAAAGTTAAAATGGTAGATACAATTGCTCCTGCTACTAATGAAATTGCTAACCCTTGAAAAATGGGGTCGAATAATATGATAGAAGCACCAATAACCACCGCACCGGTAGTTAATAAAATAGGTGTTGTTCTCACCGCACCTGCATCAATAATGGCTTGTTTTAAAGGAATGCCATCATTTAATCGGATTTCAATAAAGTCAATTAAAAGCACCGAATTCCGTACCATAACACCTGCTAGGGCAATCATACCAATAAATGAAGTTGCAGTAAAGAATGCTCCTAAAATCCAGTGGCCTAGTACGATGCCAATTAATGAAAGAGGTATGGCAACCATCATGACTAAAGGTGTTTTAAAATTTTGAAACCAACCAACAATGAGCATATAAATGATTACGATAACTATTAAGAAGGCAGTTCCTAAATCGCGGAAAACCTCTAAAGTTATTTGCCATTCACCATCCCATTTTACGGTAAAATCGGTTTCTTCGGTTGGTGAATCCAAATACAGTTCATTAATTTTATACCCTTTTGGAAGTTTGATTTTTTGAAGTTTTTCATTCATTCCTAAAATAGCATACACAGGACTTTCCAACGTGCCAGCCATATCTGCCAATACATATACTACACGTTTTTGGTCTTTTCTGTAAATGGTTTTTTCTAAAGTTTCTTTTTTTACGGAAACCAAATCACTAACTGGAATAATGTTACCTCGATTTCCTTTTATTTTTAGATTTTGAATATCCTGAAGCGAGGTTTTATCTTTATCATCTAAAGACAGAACAATGCTTACATGGTCGTTTGATGTTTCATCATACAGATTGGAAATTGGATATTCTTGTAGTAAATAGGTTAAATTGCCAACCACTTGTTGTGGCGCAATGCCATTGAGCATGGCTTTTTCCTTATCTACTATCAAACGGTACTCTATTTGATTGGCTTCTACCATCCAATCGGTATCAACAACATCTGTAGTATTTTCTAAAATCTCTTTTACTTGTTTGGCAACTTTAATTTGATCTTCGTGGTTAGGGCCGTAAACTTCGGCTACCAAAGTAGAAAGTACTGGTGGCCCAGGTGGGACTTCCACAATTTTTACATTAGCGCCATGTTTTTTTGCTATGTTTTGAACGTTTGGACGCACAACTTTAGCAATATCATGGCTTTGTAAACCCCTGTCATCCTTATGCAGAAGATTTACTTGTATATCTGCCATATTGCTGCCGCCTCGTAAATCGTAATGACGTACCAGTCCGTTAAAAGTAATAGGGGCCGAGGTACCTACATAGTTTTGATAATCTACTACTTCTGGAACAGTTGTTAGGTATTGTGCTATTTCTTTGGTTACAACCGCTGTTCGTTCTAATGTGGTACCTTCGGGCATATCAATGACCACTTGAAACTCATTTTTATTGTCAAAAGGCAACATTTTTACAGCAACCGATTTAGTGAAAAACATCAATACAGATCCCAATAGGAGAAAAACGGTAACGATGAACAGGATATTCCGTTTTTTAGAATTATCCAAAAAGGGTTGTTCAATTTTTTTATAAAATTTATAAATACGGCTTGTCTCTAAACCTTCTTCCTCTTTGTGTGCTTGTTCATCTTTTTCTTGTAATAAGTGATATCCTAGATAAGGCGTCACAGTTAAAGCAACAAACAACGACAATATCATGGCTATAGAAGCGCCAATAGGCATGGGACTCATATAGGGCCCCATCATACCAGAAACAAATGCCATTGGTAAAATAGCGGCAATTACTGTAAAAGTGGCCAATATGGTTGGGTTACCAACTTCATTAATGGCATAAATGGCAGCTTGCTTAAATGGTAAACGCTTCATTTTAAAATGCCTGTGCATATTTTCGGCAATAATGATACTGTCATCCACCACAATACCAACCACAAACACCAAAGCGAAAAGTGTGATTCTATTTAGGGTGTACCCCAGCATATAGTATGCAAACAAGGTTAAGGCAAAGGTTAATGGCA
>CAXBHA010000670.1:0-2132 GCA_963974955.1 uncultured Yeosuana sp.
ACTCATGCGCAACTCGTACTTAATTTTTTCTAAAACGCCATCAATATTTCCAATGACTTCTTTGTTTGTAAACCTGATAACCCTAAAACCTAAATCTTCTAAGTTTTCTGTTCTAAATTTATCAGCTTCATGAACCTCAGGGTTATTGTGGTAACCACCATCAACCTCAACAATCAGGTTTTTTGCTAAACACACAAAATCGACAATATATTCGTCGATTATATGCTCTCTTCTAAACTTATAACCATTTAATTGTTTCGTTTTTAAACATTCCCAAAGCACTTTTTCGGCTTCAGTTGGATTTTTAATTCGCTCTTTTTTCTGTTCATTTATTAAATGACAAGCAGATTTTCGTGCTGTTTGATACGCAGGAGTGTTTGCAAGTCCTCCTTTGGAGGATTTAGGAGGCATTTCAAAAGGATAATGCCATTGTGCATAAGGCATGGAGCCAGAATCGAACCAGACATCTATTAAATCGCTCTCACGTTGCATTTTTTGACCTGTTGGTGATACCAATACAATATCGTCAACAATATTTTTATGTAAATCGATTTTTGAGTAGTTTTCTTCTGAATTGTTGCCAATTTCAAAACTTTGGAAGATATCTGCCTTCATCATTCCTGCCTCAACGGCATGCTGCATTTCTGTTTTTAATTCTTGAACAGAACCAATGCAGATTTCTTCTTTACCATCTTCGGTTCTCCAAATTGGTAGCGGAATGCCCCAATAACGGGAGCGAGATAAGTTCCAGTCATTGGCATTTGCTAACCAGTTTCCAAAACGACCGATTCCTGTTGCTTTTGGCTTCCAGTTAATGGTTTCATTAAGTTCAAACATTCTGTTTTTAACATTGGTCACTTTAATAAACCAGGAATCTAACGGATAGTATAAAATAGGCTTATCTGTTCGCCAGCAATTAGGATAGCTATGTTTATATTTTTCAACCTTAAAGGCTTTATTTTCTTCTTTTAATTTAATGGCAATCTCCACATCTACAGAGCGTTCAGGAGCTTCGCCATCATTGTAATATTCGTTCTTTACATACTTCCCTGCATATTCTCCCATTTCCGGTCTGAATTTCCCTTGTAAATTTACCAAGGGAACAAGATTACCGTTTTCATCTTTCACCAAAAGCGGTGGCACTTCAGGTGTTGCCTGTTTTGCTACCAAGGCATCATCTGCCCCAAAAGTTGGTGCGGTGTGAACAATTCCTGTGCCATCTTCAGTTGTTACAAAGTCCCCAGAAATCACTCTAAAGGCATTTTCAGGATTGTTATATGGCAAGGCATAAGGCAATAATTGCTCGTATTTGATGCCGACTAAATCAGACCCTTTACATTCAGCTAATATTCTATAAGGAATCTTTTTATCTTCTTGTTTATAAGATAACAACTCTGTCTTATCCTGAACCTGATTAAACTTTCCAGCAAATTGATAGCTTACTAATTTTTTTGCAAGTACTACTTTAATTGGCTCAAAAGTGTATTGATTAAAGGTTTCAACTAATACGTAATCTATTTTTAATCCAACAGTTAAGGCGGTATTGCTTGGCAAAGTCCAAGGTGTGGTTGTCCAAGCTAAAAAGTAAGCCTCCCCTAACCCCTCCAAAGGAGGGGAAACATTAAACGCTCTCCACACCGTATTGACTCCCTCTCCCTTGGAGAGGGTTGGGGAGAGGCTTTTAAACTGTGCAACAACGGTTGTGTCGGTTACATCTTGATAGGTTCCGGGCTGGTTTAATTCATGTGAACTTAAACCAGTTCCAGCCTTTGGAGAATACGGCTGAATGGAATAGCCCTTATATAATAATTGCTTATCATAAATTTGTTTTAACAACCACCAAACAGACTCCATGTATTTTGGTTGAAACGTAATATATGGATCATCCATATCTACCCAATACCCCATTTTTTGTGTGAGATCATTCCAAACATCTGTATAACGCATGACTGCTTTGCGACATGCAGCATTATAATCTTCTACTGAAATGGTTTTGCCAATATCTTCCTTAGTAATTCCCAATTCCTTTTCAACGCCAAGTTCAATGGGTAATCCATGTGTGTCCCAGCCTGCTTTTCGCTTAACTTGATAGCCCTTCATGGTTTTATAACGTGGAAAAATATCTTTAATGG
>CAXBHA010000671.1:0-2127 GCA_963974955.1 uncultured Yeosuana sp.
GACAAAATTATTATATTTTCAGACTTATGACAAATTACGGACATTCAATTAATTTTTAAACTTAATTAATGAAATTAAGGAGACTAAGGCCCAAATCCCTTCTAAAACAATAAATGGCCAATAGTTTAATAGGATAGAGGCAAGGGAAGCCATAGATGCTCCCGTGAAATTAAGAAGTATAAATATTAGACTATTATTAGATAACCGTCCGGTAACATTTAAAACGTAGGCCAATAAAATTTGAAAAACGCCTAAAAACCCAATCCAATCCGTTATACTCATAATGATTATTTCTTCAACAAAAAGGATTTAAGCTGATTATAAGTGCTGATTTTTATGGAAACTTTTTCTTTTCCCATTACAGATTGTATTTGCTCTGGCAACGATTGTTTTTCTTTAATTACTGCTTCCACAACATCTAAAAATTTTGTTGGATGTGCTGTTTCCAAAAAGATACAATGTGTCTTTGGATGGTTCTTTAAATAGGTTTTACATCCCAAATAACCAACGGCACCATGTGGATCAGCAACATAGTTATAATTGGTGTATATTTCTTTGAGTGCCTCTTTGGTTTCACCATCAGAAAAACTGTAAGACGATACATTGTTTTTTAAAGTGTTAAAGCTGTTTTTATAAATTTCCTGGATTCTAATAAAATTACTTGGGTTCCCTACATCCATTGCACTACTTATTGTTTGTACAGATGGTTTTGGTTGGTATAACTGAGTCTTTAAATATTCTGTCACTACGTTGTTTTTATTGTTTGATGCAATAAAATGAGCAATTGGCAATCCTAATTGTTGTGCCATCATACCAGCACATACATTTCCAAAGTTCCCACTAGGTACTGAAAACACCAGGTTTTTATAGTTGTTGTGTAATTGTTTATAAGCAAACATAAAATAGAACAGTTGAGGTAACCAACGTGCTACATTAATGGAGTTGGCAGATGTTAACTGCATATAATTCGTTAACTCTTCGTCTAAAAATGCTGTTTTGACCATGATTTGACAATCGTCAAAAGAGCCATTAACTTCTAAAGCCTTAATGTTTTGTCCTAAAGTTGTTAATTGCTTTTCTTGAATGTCGCTCACTTTTCCACTTGGATATAAAATAACCACATTGACGCCTTTCACGCCTAAAAAACCATTGGCCACAGCACCTCCAGTATCTCCCGAGGTAGCTACCAAAACAGTTACTTCATTAGTGTTGTCTTTATTAAAATACGCCAAACAACGTGCCATAAAACGAGCGCCAACATCTTTAAATGCCATGGTTGGCCCATGAAACAATTCTAAAATAGATATGTTTTCATTTAATGTAATTACAGGAAAATCAAACGACAAGGTTTCTTCAATAATGGTTTTTAAAACAGTTTCAGGAATATCTGGAGAAACAAATTGCTCAATGGCCTTGAACGCGATTTCATTGTAAGATAATGAATCAACAGTGTCAAAAAAATCTTGAGATAAGGGTGTAATGGTTTCAGGAAAATATAATCCTTTATCAGGCGCTAAGCCTTTTATTACAGCTTCCTTAAAAGATGCGTTTGGTGCTTGTTTATTTAAGCTATAATAATTCATCTTAAATTGTAATTCAATTTTATGCCATTGCGAAGCAAATTATTATTTGCTGTGATAATCTATTTAATTTGTAGAGATTACCACGTCGTTCCTCCTAGTAATGACAGATATTAGTTAATTATTTTAATTCCTTCGACATTAATTTTGCATACATACGTATCAAATTCAATAGTTGTATTTTTATAGATATTTTTAATTGCAGTTTCCACGTTTATAGCAGTTTTTAATCCTTTACTTAAATTAAAAATTGAAGGGCCAGAACCTGAAATCCCGCAACCTAACGATCCTGCTTCTAAAGCTACTTTTTTTACCTCATTAAAGTATGGTATAAGTTTACTGCGGTACGGTTCAATAACAACATCGTGCAAAGATTTGCTAATTAATTCATAATCATTGGTATGCAGTGCATGCACCAAACTGCCAACATTTGCCCATTGTGTTATGGCTTTTTGTAACGGAATTTCTTTAGGTAAAATCGCTCTAGCCTCAGATGTTTTTATTTCAATTTTCGGGTGAATAATGATGGCATACAAATCATTAGGTG
>CAXBHA010000672.1:0-2111 GCA_963974955.1 uncultured Yeosuana sp.
TACAACTTTATTAACACCATCCAATGGTGAAGTTTTACCAGAAGTAAATGAAATAACATGGAATGCCATTGCCGACGCAGATGGTTATAAAATAACAGTTAGTGCAAGCAATAATAGTGCAAATAATGTAACTGACTTGGAAGTTCTTGACACGACTTATATTTTCCCTAACGAGTTTAATGAAGGAGAAATGGTAACCGTTACTATAGTACCATTTAACGAGATAGGCGATGCGGCCGGTTGTTCTTCCGAGAGTTTTACAATTAGACCTTTACCATCTTGTACAAATCTAGTTTCTGCTTTACAAAACGGAGTAGATATATCTGTTGCAACGGATATTGAATGGAACAGTGCAGTTGATGCAGATGGGTATAGAATTTCTATAGGTACAACTAATGGTGGTAATGAGATTGTAAACGATGAAGATGTTGCTTCTTTAACTACCTATATACATAGTGAAGACTTACCTTCTGAAACTCTTATTTATGTAAGTATCATTCCATATAATACCTCTGGCGATGCAATAGGATGTAGTTCTGAAAGTTTCATTACAGAAATTATTGCTCCAGATTGTGTCTCATTAATCAGCCCCGCAAATGGGGAAGTTAACGTACCGTTAGAAAGTATTATTTCTTGGGAAGAAGTTGAAAAAACCAATGGCTACCGTATTTCATTAGGTACTTCTATGAATACAAACGATATTCTCGATAATCTTGACATGGGCGCTGCCACCGAGTATATCCATAATGAAGAATTCCCTTTTGACACCGAAATATTTGTAACCATTACTTCGTATAATGATGCAGGTGATGCCATTGCGTGCGAACAACAATCCTTTACTACATTAATTCCTGAAGATGAAACCAAGTACGGATTCTCGCCAGATGGTGATGGTATAAATGAATATTGGCATATTGAGAATATTGATTACTACCCAGAAAACGTTGTCAGCATTTATAACCGATGGGGAGAAATCGTATTTCAAATTGAAAATTATGACAATGCATCAAAGGCATTCTCTGGTACAGCAAATATGCGAACCAAATTAGGTGCAGATCAATTACCTACGGGTACTTATTTCTTCAATATTCAAATAGAAGGTGAAACCATATTAAGAAAAACACAAGGTTACCTTGTTTTAAAGCGATAAAATAGCATGCAGAATATATTTAAAAACATCGCTTTAGCAGCACTAATTTTAGTGGCATTAGCAAACAATGCAATAGCACAGCAAACTCCAACATTTTCAGAGTATAATTACAATCCGTACTTAGTGAATTCTGCATTTGCAGGTCTTGCTCCTAGTGCAGAGATTGGTATAAGTAACACAGGTACTTTTAATCAATTTGAAGGTAGTCCAAAAAGTTTCGCCCTAAGTTTCCATACTCCATTAAACCGAGGTAAAGTTGGCTTAGGAGCAGGATTAATACGTGATGAAGTTGGTGTAACCACCTCAACAAGTGCTTTTACTACATATTCTTATAAAATCTTTTTCGACACTAAAAAGAACAGACCTTATTGGCAGATATACACGCCAAATTCTTTATCATTTTCTATTTCTCCCGGTGTACAACAATACCAAGAAAATTTATTAGAATTGGGTATTATGGACGACCCCAATTTTGCGATGAATATTAATGCTACAATCCCCACAGTCGGACTAGGGTTTCTTTTAAATCTTGCCGATGTCTATGTAGGCGTTTCTACACCAAATGTTATTGGCGATATGCTAGTTTCTGATGATAATATTGAAATCAACGTGCCTTATTACGGCTACCTTGGCTATCGTTTCTTCTCTAATAAATTTGAAGAATTAATGATTAAACCAAACCTGTTGCTTAAATATGAAAACGGCGCTCCTTTTCAGGTCGATATGAATATTGCAGTTAGCTTTAGAAATCGATTTGAACTTGGTACGGGCTACAGAACCAATTCGTCTATAAACCTATTAGCCGGTGTATATCTATTCAAGAATATTAGAGCAATTTACAGTTATAATGTAGCCACTAACGATTCTCCCCTAGGTAACACACATGGCATCATTGCCACGTACCGCTTTGGCGAAGGCTTTAGTAAAGACTAATTACTTTTCAATAAATTATGAATGAATT
>CAXBHA010000673.1:0-2109 GCA_963974955.1 uncultured Yeosuana sp.
TCTCAACCATTGGTGCTGGTACCGTTTTCTTGTTTTTTGCCGCTATGATGGTCTTACAACTCTTATGGGTGTACTTTATGATGCCCGAAACGAAAGGGGTATCGCTTGAAGAATTGAGCAAGAAATTAGTGAAACAGTAGAGTTTCTATTTAAGAATATTCATTCTAAAGTCTCGGTTAAGTTTCTTTGTTTTGATTTGTCTTAAGAACAATACAGCTAATCTTAAAGACAACTTAATTCTCTTAATATCCGTTTAAGAAATTCTTAAATAATGATTTTTAAACTTTGTTAGCAATAGTTTTATAATCTATTGTTTTATTAGACCTACATTACTATTTGGAAATGGCGCAGCTAATAAATTTTCAGATACCAAAATGAATTTTCTACTAATTGGTATTCGAAAATTAGTGTCTTCAAAAAAAGCAATTTCTCCAGAGTTAGCAAATTTTGTTTATAAATATTTTTTACTTATCGCTAGAAAATAAAAATTTATAATCAACTTTGAATGGCGCCCCATTATCTCTTTCAAACACACCAATTTCGATTACGTTATTAGTTGAAAAAGTATAAGTAATTTTTCCGTCAATTTCAGGGTCACTAGATGATGATATCCAAGTTCCATTTATGAAGTTAGGAGGTTTTATGTTTAAGTTTTCTATCGCATCATTATCAGTTGAGCAACTTACAAATACTAACAAATATGGAAGTAATAAATAATATCGCTTCATAAATAGTAATTTAATATTGGATAATGTTAGATTTTGCTATGGTTGTTTAGTCCGTTATATTCCAATCAAATCTATCAATTTTCATCAACATTTAGTAAAATATTTTTTACTGAAATGAGAAATTAATAGGGTTCGAAAGTGATGAAATTATGCCAACAATCTCAATAACTTGCAAGTTGTTATATCTATCAAAATTAGCAGAGACCTTGGTAATACCTAAACCTCTTAAAGCAATACGAGCTAGTATGTTTTAGAGCAAACTAAGAAGATAGAGATAATTGTGAGCATACATTTACGGGATAATGAAAACATTTAAATACTATTACATCGCAACCCATTAATATATACAGCATCACTAAATTGATTAGGGCAAAGAAAATGCCATTACAGAACCTGAGGGGTTTTCTTTTGTACCTCCAACCGAAAGTGCAATATACTGTTTGCCACCTACCGAATAGGAACATACATTGGCATTATTGGCAGCAGGCAATTCTGTTTCCCAAACCAACTTTCCTGTTTTCTTATCAAAGGCCCATAGTTTTTTATCTGCAGCACCACTTATAAACACCAAACCGCCAGCGGTTACCATAGGGCCAGATCTGGCCAATAATCCTGTGTCGGGAGCTCCTTTTTCCTGTAACTTTTCATCATTGCCCAAGGGTATCTGCCACTCATATTCACCTGTAGAAAGGTTTAAGGCGTTCAAGGTATTCCATGGTGCTTTTAAAGCGGGATTGCCACTTGGGTCGCTCCAAGTTCTATACGCTGTAATATTCATATAACGCACAGGTACTTCTTCGGTTTCAATTTCTTGTGGCACTTCTATTAATGGCTCTTTTTTATCATACAAAAATGCCATAATTCCTCTTTCTTCACGTGGGGTTAGCACTCCTTTAAAACCGGGCATTTGTCCGCCACCTTGGCGAATTTTCAATAACGTTTCATGTTCTTCTATCTTGCCTTTTAACCCAATCAAAGTAGGAAAGGTTGGGGGAACACCTTCCATTTCCGTGCCGTGGCATGTTGCACAGTGTTTACTATAGGCAGCACGGCCATACTCGTACCGCGTACTATTGTCGGCCGCAAAATGTTTATTTGCATCGACAATGGTCTGTATTTCGGGTAGATTATTACCTCGTATGTACAAATAAGAAGAGTTTGGGTCGAACGCGGCACCACCCCAATTAACCCCTCCACGCGTAGCTGGTATTGATAAGGTTCCTTTTAAATCTGGCGGTGTAAACAACCCCTCGTACCTTACAGACTTAAATGTTTTTAATATAGAATCGTGATCTTGTTGTGTAAAATGATTGAGGTCTTCCTCGGTCATAAATTGCTTTACAAAAGGCTTTGGTTTTGTGGGGAAGGGTTGTGTTTTATA
>CAXBHA010000674.1:0-2101 GCA_963974955.1 uncultured Yeosuana sp.
AATGTTTGCCATTATAAGAAAAGAAATAAATACATTTTTCTCATCGCCCATAGGATACTTAGTTATTGGGGTATTTTTATTGCTTAATGGGTTATTATTGTGGGTATTTAAAGGCGATTTCAATATATTGGATTATGGATTCGCCGATTTATCGTCCTTTTTTCTAATCGCGCCATGGATTTTACTTTTTTTAATTCCGGCGGTAACGATGCGCAGTTTTTCCGATGAAAAAAAACAAGGCACGTTGGAGTTGTTGGTAACTAAGCCAATTTCAAAATTGCATATAGTATTGGGAAAATATTTTGGGGCGCTTATCTTAATTATCTTAGCGCTTCTGCCTACTCTACTCTATGTGTATACGGTTTACCAATTGGGAAACCCAATAGGCAATCTTGACGTTGGCAGTACACTTGGCTCCTATTTTGGGTTATTATTTTTAATTACGTCCTATACGGCGATTGGTGTTTTTTCTTCAACATTATCTGAAAATCAAATCGTAGCTTTTTTAATAGCAATTTCTATATGCTTTTTACTTTATATTGGATTTGAAGGACTTACCGATTTTATTCCCGGCACTTTTATAGAAGAATTAGGAATGAGTTATCATTTTAAAAGTATGAGTCGCGGCGTTTTAGATAGTCGTGATATCATCTATTTTTTAAGTGTTTCTGTGTTTTTTATTGTATTAACAAAACTAAATTTTAATAAATAAGCCCGTATGATAATAACACCTCTTTTTATTGTTTTTCTTAGTGTGGTCTTTGTATTGGTTTGGATCTTTGCACGCACCATCGATAATCGCAAATGGGTAACTTTTTTAATAAGCATTGTGTTAACTCCAATTATCTATTTCTATGTGTTTTATCCTTTTATAAACATATTTTTTAGCTACCATCACCATAAATATTTTGATGCTCAAGCATGGGCGGAAAAACCTGCCCTGCGGTATGAAATGAGTAATGAAATGATGAAAGACAGTTTATTTCTTGGGAAAAGCAAAATGGATATTCAAAATGCATTGGGAACCAGTGAATGGTATGGCTGGGACAATGCTTTAAAAGCAAATTCACCCGAAAAATGGAATTATAATTTAGGGTTTAAACCAGGTGCTTTTAATATGAAGCAAGAATGTCTGGAATTCGTTTTTAAAAACGATACCGTAAAGACCGTTACACAATATCAATTAAAAAAGACTTTTGAAGAAAAATAGTAACCATATCGTTATTCTAATCGTTGTTTTAGTGGCCATAAACTATTTAAGCAGCTTTGTTTTTAAACGTTTTGATTTAACGCATGA
Source organism: uncultured Yeosuana sp. (assembly GCA_963974955.1). Taxonomy (GTDB): domain Bacteria; phylum Bacteroidota; class Bacteroidia; order Flavobacteriales; family Flavobacteriaceae; genus Yeosuana. The sequence goes on from CAXBHA010000674.1 coordinate 1,298, forward strand.
CAAACGTTACACCTTAAGCAAAGCATCCTTAAACATTCTCAAAGATGTTGATTCACCAATAGTAATAGATGTATTTCTAAAGGGTGACGATTTCCCATCGGAGTTTAGGCGCCTACAAAGGGAAGCAGCACAATTACTTGAAGAGTTTTCAGCTAATAATCCTAATGTTTTATTTCATTTTATTGATCCTTTAGAAGATGAAACAAACCGTGACAGGCACATTCAACAGATGAGCGAAAGGGGTTTAACGCCCATGCAACTTAGTGTGCAAGAAAATGGAAAAACGAGTCAAGAAGTGATTTTTCCTTGGGCTTTGGCAAGTTATAAGGGCAAAACCGTTACCGTTTCTTTAATTAAAAATAAAATTGGCGCATCACAACAGGAATTAGTTTCAAACTCAGTTCAACATTTGGAATATGCTTTCGCCGACGCTTTTAATAAATTAACAAAACCTAAGCGGAGAAAAATTGCGATTCTTCGAGGTAATGGTGAATTAGACGATATTCATATTTATGATTTTATAAAAAAACTTGGGGAATACTATTTTATAGCTCCATTTACGTTGGACAGTGTTGCCAATAATGCCCCAAGAACATTACAGTATTTAAGTGCTTTTGATTTAATAATTTGTGCAAAACCAACTCAGGCCTTTACCGAAAATGAAAAATTGGTTCTTGACCAGTACACCATGAAAGGCGGTAAAAGTTTATGGCTTATTGATGCTGTTGTCGCAGAAAAAGACAGTTTATACAACGAATCGGGGAAAGCATATGTTGTTCCTAGAGATTTAAACCTGACTGATTT
>CAXBHA010000675.1:0-2099 GCA_963974955.1 uncultured Yeosuana sp.
ATAAAGACGACAAAAAATCATTATTCATGTTTTTAGGTTCTTTATCCATAGTTTTTTCAGAGGTTATTGGTGTAGCATATTTATATGTTGCACAACAAAACCTTTTAAATTTTTTATCGACCACGCTAACGATGTTAGCATTTTATTTCTTTTGCATGCAAACAAAAATGAATCACGAAGAAATCGATCAATACGTACATGAATAATTAATTATTTTATCAATTTTGCGATGTATGGAATGTCTTTTCTATACAAATAGAGTAGTACGGCCGATAGAGTAAATGTTATTAAAGCAGTAATAAACAAAGCACTACCATCGTTATTTATTTAGTGAGGTGCATAAAAATGGCACCACCTATAATTCCTAAAGTCAGCACTGCGCCAGCCCAAATGGTTTTGGGTATAAATAGTAATATACTTGCTATTAATTCCAACACACCAATGCCTATTCTTCCATTAGGTTCTAGCCCTGCTTTTGTGAAAATGTAAACACTGTCTGGATGAGCCGTAAATTTAAAACGTAGGGTTTGAATTAAAATAATGGCTAAAGCTATGCTTAAAACAAACGGTGTATGCTTTTTCATAAGTGTTAAATTAGGTTTGTGATTATTGGTAAAGACATTTTCCGAAGCTGGTTTATATTTTATAAAAATGATATATCTATGCATTTCATCGATAAAATATTAATTATATCGATAAATATATTTATTTTATTACATTTGACTAACCTAGCTTATGTACATCTACCATGAAGAATACTTTAAACCTTAGATTCAATAAACTTTTTTTTGGAGCATTGTGCTTATTAATTATAATAACCATTGCGGGAACTGTAGGTGAATACCGTAATTTAGCGCAATTTATAAGACCTTTATATATCCCTGTTTTTTTAATATTCTTTTTTGTTGCTAAGAAAACCATTAAAGTTCCTTTAATTTTATGCTTATTGTATTTCTTTTTGGGAGATGTTTCTTCCATGTTCATAAATGATTATATATTTGTAAAAACATCTAGCATTATGTACTTTTTAAGCTATTTGTGCTTAATTGGTTTTATAGCGCCAAAATTTAAACTTGAAGGCTTTAATAAATTTATTGCATTCTATTTGGTAGCGGTTGTCTTAATAAACATATACTTTTTATACACTATTTGTAGTATCTTGAAAACTATAATGCCCGATAGTTTAGAAGTGTTTTTGTTTGGAATAAAAAGCATCTCTTTAATTGTATTGCTCTTTATAACCTTTGGCGTGTATTTGAATTCGGAAAACAGAGTGTCCATTCTTTTTCTTTTAATGGCATTAAGCTTTATATTTTCTAATTTTTTAAATTATGTTAGTCAATATTATGTATATCACTGGAGTTTTAGCATGTTAGATAAAGTATTTCACATCATTGGGCTTTATTACTTGTTTACCTATATTTATGGATATAATAAATTGGTGGCCCACAGAACACAGGCACATAGAGATGAGAACGTGTCTGCAAATAATGTATTGGCATAAACGATGATAGACGTTTTGTTTGTGGATTTGTAATTATCTGACTCAAAATAAAAAGCGATATTTCTTTAATTAATACCATCTCAATATCATTTTCTGGGGTAACTTTCATTGTGGGCAGCCTTTGCATAAAAGATCATTTTTATTCAATTTAAATAAGGCAAATGGAACCATTTTGTAACTATAAATCAATACAATCGATAGTATTAATAAGACATGTTTAAGATTCTTATATTTAAACTTGTTAATTATGCTAAATTTTTGAATGTACTTTTATTACCTTTACGCAAAGCAAAAAAATAAATGATTTTAAAGGGTTTTAAGGAAAAATCTAATAAAAAATACTTAAGTAAAATAGTATCAATTCGTAATGTCAATGTGACTGATAGCATATTAAAAAGTTTAGGTGTTATCATACATATTGAAGAAATTGATGATTTTGATATTTTCAGGTCATTAGCAGAAGAATTGAATATTCATGTCAATAAATTTAAGATTATAGCCTATTCCAATAACACTAAAAGTGAGCATAGCTTATGGGATGTATGTTTTAATCCTACTGATTTTGGTTGGAAAGGGACCATTAAGAATGTAGAAC
>CAXBHA010000676.1:0-2096 GCA_963974955.1 uncultured Yeosuana sp.
CGCTTTTCAATTTATGGAATTAAAAAAAGCACATACATTTTGGAAAGGAATGATTATTGGGTTTTTAGTCATTTTTGCATTGGTTATTTTATTAATAACCTAAAAAGATAAATGAGCATTAATCTACTTCCAAAATTCGTCATCTAATTTATCGTTAAATACTGCTTCATAGTGTATTTTTTCTATTTCTTGAAATTGTTCTTCAGTTGCCATTTTTTGAATTTCTGGAAACAACTCTCGTTCTTCAAATCTAATATGCTGTTCTAGCACTTCTTCAATTTTACTCAGCGCTTTTTCTATATCGTCATTTACAAACAATCTTTTTAAAAGTCTATGATCTGCCAAAGCTTTCTTAACAAGTTCATTATCACTTTTCAAAATGGTAAAAATATGCTGTTCTTCCATTTCAAAATGTGGTATTAAATGCGTTTTAAAAAACCAATCGGCATATACTTTAATGCGCTCTGGTTCAATGTGTTTATTGAAACCACTTCTTATTTTCCAAGATAATAATAACCCGTGATGATGCTCTCTGCTTAAAGGTTGCAGTGCCTTGTGACGTTTAATAGGTTTTTTCGACATAATGTGTAGTGTTTGAAATTGAAAAAATTATGCATCCAATACCTAGTGGTAAAAGGATACTACTTAAAAATATTAGGTAATAATAATAAGGCAAAAATCCATTCCCTAAGTAAAACATACCTCCTTGAATTAACAAAATAAATTCGGTTAAAATAAAACCCATAACAAAAGTATAAACCCCAAAAGCTACTATTTTAGTATGTTTTAGCCAATCTTGTTGTAATAAGAATGCCAATAAAAACCCTGAAATTACCCCAAGCATGGTTAAATGTATAAATCCTATTACAACATTTCTATATTGAAAGGCCATATTTGAAACCTCGGGGATTAATGATAACGACTGCAAACCTATTTTTAACACAAAACATGTCATGGCAAAATGATACATAAATCGAGTGCTTCGAGCTTGATTTGTAACCAATAACCTAAAAGCAGGCGTTACAATTTTTATAAAGTAAAATAAGGCAATCCATTGAAATAATACACCAATACCATTTATCCATAATAGAACTTTATGTGGCGCAAACCAATTAACGGGTAATGCAAACGTTAATACTATGGAAGCTATCAAGAACTTAAAAAACAGTTGAAACTGCTTAGAATCTTGAATTTGCAATAGATGAAGTAATACAGCAATGACGGCGATTAAAAACCAACCATTAAATTGAAAATGCAAAAAGAATTGAATCGCAATTTGATAAAATGCCGAAGCTTGTCCAGTCATTGCTACTGCAGGGCCCAAACACCAAACACCAATGGTGGAAACCAGCATAAAAACCAATGAGCCCTTTAATAAATAGCTTGTAACTTTTGATTGGGTTTTATGATATTTCCAAATAAGGTAAACAAAATAGTAACTACAAAAAATGTGCAAGGTTGAAAAAGAAATGGAAACAGCTGCATATCCTTGAAACGGAAAGCTAAGCAACATACCAACAACAGCAAATTCGGTAATCCAAAACAACCAATTAAAAATTGGTTTTTTATCAGGCACGAAATAATGGACAAAAAGGAGAAACAACATTAAATAAACCCATCCCAACATAGCTAAATGAGAATGTGCATGGGTTAAAAATCGATGATTTACCCCAATAGGATTGATAAATGTATAGCGTAATGCCAAGCCCAGTAGTGCGGCTATTAAAAAATTCAGCAAACATACTAGAACAAGTTTTTTTTGCATTGATAACTATTTTTAATTGATTAATTAAAATTAAAAATTCCAGAAGACATTAAACTTATCTTCTGGAATTTATTTGCTATTAAATTAACTTGGGATTATAAAATCCATTTTAGCTTGCTATTAACCAATTTGCTTTTCTAATTTAATGGCTTCAGGGAATAAAATGTTATTTTCTAAATGAATATGAAGATGTAAATCTTGTTCAAATTCATTAAGCATAGCAAACGTTACTTGATAGGTATTGCATCCATCAGCTGGCGGATTATAATTATTGGTAAGCTCTGCAATCTTTCTAAATCGTTCTCCTTCCGTATCATGTTCTTGCATCATC
>CAXBHA010000677.1:0-2095 GCA_963974955.1 uncultured Yeosuana sp.
TTTGGTTAATGACTCTAACTCTTTTTTAATGGATTGAAGGCGTTCTAGCCGTCTTCCACAAAGAATCAAGTAAATTCCATGTTTTACAAATTCATAAGCCGTAGCTTTTCCAATGCCGCTTGTTGCTCCTGTAATTAAGGCTATTTTTGTCATCTTTTCAAACTATTTTGTATCGTTTTGCTTTTAAAATTTGTGTATTACCAAATCTTCGCTCTAACAGAATCTGCTCTGAACATGGCATCGCCTTTTTCTACATGAAAGGTTTCGTAAAAAGGCATTAAATTACTTACCACACCATTTACTCTAAATTTATATGGAGCATGTACATCAGTCATAATACGGTTGGCTAGCGACTCGTCTCTTTGATTCATCATCCAAGCAAAAGCATAGCCGAGAAAAAATCGTTCTGATGGATTTAACCCAGCAATAATCTCATTGTTTTTAAATTGAGGGGTCTTTTTAAAAGCCTCATACCCCATTGTAACCCCACCTAAATCTGCAATGTTTTCTCCTTGCGTTGCTTCGCCATTTATATGAAGACTGTCTAATACAACATAACTGTTATATTGTTGAACAATTAAATTTGTTTTGGCTTCAAACTTTTCTCTATCCTCTTTGATCCACCAATTGTGCAAATTCCCGTTTTCATCGTATTGGCTACCAGCATCATCAAAGCCATGTGTAATTTCGTGCCCAAACGTTGAGCCACCAATAATGCCATAAAGAATGGCATCATCTGGCAATGTGCCTTCGTACCCAGGGACAATAATATTACATGCGGGTACAACAATTTCGTTAAAACTAGGACTGTAATAGGCATTATATGTTTGAGGATACATATTCCACTCCGTGCGGTCAACAGGTTTGCCATATTTATTAATCATTCGGTTAAATTCCCATAAATTAACATTTATGATATTTTGAAGATATGTTTCTTCGTTCACAGTTACGCTGGACATATCCTTCCACGTATCTGGATAACCCACTTTCATGTTTATCTTGGCAAGTTTTGAAAGCGCTTTTTGTTTTGTTTCGGCACTCATCCAATCCAAAGATCTTATGTGTTCAGCAAATATGATTCTAATGTTTTCTCCTATTTCCAGTAATTTTTCTTTTGTGTTTTTTGGCAAATAGTCTTTCACATAAATTTGTCCTATTAATTCACCAAGGTTATTATTGGTTTGTTTAACTATTTTTTCCCATCTAGGTTTTTGTTTAGTAACACCGCTCATGGTAGTCCCATAAAAATCAAAATCTTGGTCAACAAACCGTTTTGGCAAATCGCTAGCAAACGCATTAACTAAATTCCATTTACAATATGATTTCCATTGATCAATGGTGTATTTATTAAGAATCTTCCCCAAACCTTCATAAAACTTGGGCTGTCCAATAATAACAGAATCAACGTTTTTAAGGTTCCAAGCATTGAATAATTCGTTCCAAGGAATATTTTTATAGGTTTTGTTTAAGTTGGTAACCGCTATTTTATGGTAGTTTTCATAAGGATCGTTTAAATCTTCAAGTTTTTTACTAACCTGAGCCAAATCGGTTTCAATATTCATAACATCTGTAGCTACGTTTTGCGCTAAAAGACTATCATTACCCATTAACACAAACATGCTACTAAGATGATTTTTGTATTTATTTCTAATAGTTGTGGTTCTATTATCTGTATTAAAATAGTAGTCGCGTTGTCCTAATCCTAAACCGCCTTGCCAAAAAACACAGGAATTTTGCTGACTGTTCTTATCGTCTGGGCCGATCATAAAGCGAAATAATGATGAAACACCTATTTTTTGAAGATGTGCAATTTCTTGTGCAAGTTGCTCAAGATTAGAGATGTTATCAATCTTCTTAAATTCGTTGTTAAGAGGAGATAATCCTAATTTTTCAATGGAAAGAGTATCCATTCCACTACTATAAAAATCCCCTATTTTTTGTTTGTTGCTTCCAATTTTACTGGTCGTTTCTGAAGATTTTATGCAAATCTCTTTAATTGCTGCATTAACGGTATCTTGAATCGTTAAAAAAATTCCGTTTGCCCTATCAGTTGGTTTAATAGGATGTTGTTTAAACCAACCATTATTGGCGAACA
>CAXBHA010000678.1:0-2091 GCA_963974955.1 uncultured Yeosuana sp.
TAAAGACTCTTGTCCAAACGAAGCTGGTTTAGCTGAATTTAATGGCTGTCCTGATACTGATGGAGATGGTGTTGCTGATAAAGATGACAACTGTCCTACTGTAGCTGGTTTAAAAGCTTTAGCTGGTTGTCCTGATGCCGATGGTGATGGTGTAACTGATGCCGACGATGCCTGTCCAGATGTTGCTGGTCCTGCCGCCAATAAAGGTTGCCCTTGGCCAGATACTGATGGTGATGGTGTATTAGACAAAGATGATGCCTGTCCAGATGTTGTAGGTACTGTTGCTAACAACGGATGTCCTGAAGTTTCTGTTGAAGTTCAAAAAACGTTGAATGAATATGCTAAAACCATCTTATTTGACTCTGGTAAATCTAGCATTAAAAAACAATCTTCTGCAGTATTAGGTGACATCATTAAAATTCTTAATGAATATCCAAATTCTAAATTTACTATTGAAGGTCATACAGATAGCGTAGGTAGTGAAGCCAATAACCAAAAATTATCTGATGCAAGAGCTCTTTCTGTAAAAGAATATTTAGTTGAAAATGGGATTGATAAATTCAGACTTTCTTCAGTAGGTTATGGTGAATCTAAACCAATTGACACTAATGCTACTAGTAAAGGTAGGGCTAACAACAGACGTGTTGAAATTAACTTAGCTAAATAATTTATTACATAGCTAAAAAATAATAAGTTTAAAAAACGCTTCGGATATTCGAAGCGTTTTTTATTTTTATACCATGGCTACCTTTATTTTTGATGTATTAAAAGATTTGCAAAATAAAAACGCAAATCTTTCTTCAATCACCTTTGTTTTACCTAGTAAACGCGCTGGCTTATTTTTAAAACATCAACTCTCACAAGTTGTCAATGAAACTATTTTTTCTCCAAACATTTTAAGTATTGAGGAGTTTGTAGAAGAACTATCACAACTTAAAACCATTTCGAATACAGAACTTTTATTTAATTTCTATAACACTTATATTCAATTAACAGAAAAGCAGAACATTGAAACCTTTGAGTCCTTTTCAAAATGGGCTCAAATTTTACTTCAGGATTTTAATGAAATAGACCGATATCTTATTCCTCAAAAAAACATCTTTAATTATTTAAGCGCTATTCAAGATTTAAAACATTGGTCTCTAGAAACCCATAAAACAGAATTTGTAAAAAACTATTTATCATTTTGGGCTAAGCTTTACAATTATTACAATCATTTCACAGAACAGTTATTGCATAAAAAAACTGGCTACCAAGGACTTATTTATAGAGAGGCTGTTGAAAATTTAGAAACATATATTCAAAGTAACCAAAATAAACACCATGTGTTTTTGGGCTTTAATGCACTTAATGCTTCTGAGGAAACCATTATTCAAGAATTGCTTCAAAGTGGTTTAGCAAACATTTATTGGGATGTGGATACCGTTTTTATTGATAATCCCATCCATGACGCTGGGTTATTTATAAGAGCACATAAAAAAACATGGCGCTATTTTAAAAATAATCCTTTTAACTGGATTACGGATGGTTATTCAAAAGACAAGAAAATATCGGTTTATGGAATTCCAAAAAATATTGGTCAGGCAAAATATATCGGATCGCTTTTAAAAAAGTTGAAAACAGACAATATTTCATTAAATAATACTGCGGTGGTATTGGGTGATGAAAATTTATTGATTCCCGTTTTAAATTCCTTGCCTTCAAACATAGATGCATTAAACATAACGATGGGGCTTCCTTTAAAATCAATCCCTTTAGCTTCTTTATTTGAACATTTATTTCATATTCATAAAATAACCACTAAAATATTCTATCATAAAGATGTTGTTAACTTAGTTTCTCATCAATTTATTAGGCCATTATTTTATATAGATGATATTGATTACGCCGCAAAACTTATTGAAACTGTCGACAATAATAATATTGTTTACATATCTGTTGAACGCATAAAGGAAATCACCGATTCAAAAAATAATAATCTCATAGATTATTTATTTACAAATTGGAATATATCCATTGATCATGCATTAAACAACTGCTCACAGGTCATTTTAAATGTCAAATCCTATTTAGATGAGAATAAGGCCATAA
>CAXBHA010000679.1:0-2084 GCA_963974955.1 uncultured Yeosuana sp.
CCATATTAGATTTATTAGAAAAAAGAGAATTGGACATTGGTATTTTAGCCATACCAATCGGGAACAAAAATCTAAAAGAAATTCCTTTGTACAACGAGCCTTTTGTGCTCTATGATTGCACCGAAAATCCACAAAAAAAAGAAGTAACACTTGAAGATATAGATTTTAATAAATTTTGGCTATTAGAAGAGGGGCACTGCTTAAATACCCAAGTTGATACTATTTGTAATGGACAAACATGTGAAGTAAAAGAGAACGTAAATTTTGATTTTAAGGCTGGGTCTATTGAGAGTTTAAAACGCTTTGTAAAAATGAACAATGGTATAACACTTTTGCCCTCTTTGTCCTGTTTAAACTTTTTACCTAGAGATAGAAAAAACTTGATAAATTTTAAGGAGCCTATTCCTGTTAGAACTGTTGGTTTAGCTGTTCACAATCATTTTAGAAAAATGAACCTGCTACAAGAGTTAAAACATGATATACAAGAAAAAATTAATCCTTTGATCAAATCTGATAAAAATGAATTTGTCGTTCGTCCTTTAAACTCTTAGCTTTCCTTCTGTTTATTGTCTTTGATTATCAACTAGGTATTTTAAGATTTCAAGGTTTATTAACCATTTGTTATCTGTAAGCCCTAAAAATATATCATTTAAAAATCAGTAGATAGTTTTTCAATCGAACAAACCTTGAGTAATCAATGTTACAGAATACAGTAAAATAGAATCGTAACTTTGTTGTAAATAAATTAAAAACATAAAAATGGAGAATAAAAACGCAATTGGCCTTAACAATGACAAAGCGAAAGAACTATCTGCAAAATTAAATGAACTTTTAGCAAACTATTCAATTTTTTACCAAAATACTCGTGGCTATCATTGGAATATTAAAGGCGAGAAATTCTTCGAACTACATTTAAAATTTGAAGAATTATACAATGATTTACTTCTGAAAATAGACGAAGTTGCAGAACGAATTTTAACATTAGGACACACACCAAAACATAACTATACAGATTACCGCAGTACATCAAAAATAAAAGAAAGTGCACAAGTGAGTAACGGAATAAAAGCAGTTGAAGATATTTTGGTTTCTTTTCAAACCATGATAATACTTCAGCGAGAATTGCTTACCATATCTTCAGATGCTGATGACGAGGGTACAAGTGCACTTATGAGTGATTATATTAGGGAACAGGAAAAATTAGTTTGGATGTATTCTTCATTTCTAAATAGATAAATTGTGATAAAACCAAGAAGGTAAGAACGCAAGAATGTATCGTATGGAAAGTAGGCGAGATAATATTTTTTATACCAACTGTTGACTTTATATATTGATAATTGAAAGCTATTATGACTTTTAGATCATCTAGAACAATCTAAATCTGCTAAGTATTATGTACTGTTATGATTTTCATGTTGTCCTTCAGGAAGTGCCCGAAGAGATAAGCTTACGTTTTACCATATCCGGTTGCCCATTGCGATGTGAAGGTTGTAATTCCCCCTTTTTATGGAAAGAGGGAAGTGGGTCAAAAATAGAGTTCGAGGCTTATAAAGATATTCTTTATAGATATTTTGGTATTGCCACATGTGTGCTTTTTATGGGTGGTGAATGGCACGAAAATGAATTAATTGAAATGTTGAAATATGCGCAAGAACATGGTTATAAAACATGCCTCTATACTGGGGAAGTAACGGTAAGTCAAGATATACTTAAACATCTTACTTATATAAAAACAGGTAAATGGATTAAACAGCTTGGTGGACTTAAAAGTAAAAACACCAATCAGATTTTTAAAGAAGTAAAGACGGATAAAAGACTTAATCATTTCTTCACTACAACTTAATTAATCAAATCACATCCTTTTGTCGCTGATTTAAAATGTTTATCATATAGTTTTAAAGGGCGTCAAATTTATATTATTTTAGTTCCTTAGATTCATGTAAATAGTTGGTCACGGGATTTTTCATTAACCATGTTTTTCTTCCTTAAATTCATTGAGTTCAACCTCTATTTATGATGGTATATACTTTTCATTATAAACTGTGTTTTCTAAACTGAATTATTCATTTCATTTTTCAAAAATC
>CAXBHA010000680.1:0-2073 GCA_963974955.1 uncultured Yeosuana sp.
GAATATTTCTGGGTTGTCAAATTCCACAATAATACCCGATTTATTTTGCAAAATAAACTCTGAAGCGTATTGCCAATCGGTGGCGATGACTGGAATTCCTGCTATGTAAGCGTCTAGTACTGAACCAGGGAAGCCTTCTGTATAATATTGAGTGGGAAAAAGTAGCATGTCGTAATTAGACAGAACACCATATATTTCATTGGGATTTAAAGCTCCTTTGTAAATTATATTAGATGATGCTTCTTCTAGATTAGACTTGAATTTCGCCTCATATTCGGTAAGTATTGGGCCATACATGTCAATAGTTACATTTTCTATTTTTAATTTTTCAAGTTGCTTACTTAAGTTAAAAAGGGTTTCAATACCTTTTGCGGGGTGTATTCTCGCCATAAAAACCAATTTGATCAGATTTGAGGTGCTAGTAGCGAAAGCCGAAAAATTATGTATACGAAAATTATTTAGCTGTACTACATTTTTATATCCATATTTTTTTGCCAGAGAAATACACAAATCATTTGTTTGCGGATAAATTTTTTTTACATTTCTAAGCATCCAAATATGTACCGGCATATTTTTTATGCGTTGGTCAAGCCAACCACCCACAACTACGAAATGAATTTGAGTAGCGCTTATTTTGGCTAAAATATAAATTATGGGAAAGAAATAAGTCAGACTATTTTCTGCTGGTAAATAGTATAGAATGTCTGCCTTCATTACCTCCTTTAAACCTTTTAACAGGCTTGTTTTGTTTATTTGGAAATTCTCGGTATCAAAATATTTGACACTTTTAAAATGTGTTGATTTTTTTGATTTTAGGAGTTTGTGAATATTTCTGGTTTTAACTGTTTGACCACAAAGTACATTACTTATCGATGCAAAATTACCAAATACCAGAATGTTTTTTTTAGTTTTCATTTCTTTAGTGAATTACCTATGCAGGGTTTACTCGAACTATTGCACATTTATCAATGTTTGTGTTTACAACAGCATCTAATTCAATTATGTCAATCGTTCCAAACGTAAACTCAGATAAAATTATGACTCTAGCTCTAAACCATTTACAAACTTTTCTTACCACTTTTATTTTTTTGTAGTTGAGTCAGTAAATTAATGGGGTTATTTATGCTGTCCAAAGTTTGAGAACTGGAAATTATTAAAACTTCTGAGCTAATCATGAGAGAACTGTCTATTTTAATAGCTCCACTTGAAGAACATTTAACTCCGGCGCCCGAGTTATCGCCAATTTCTATAACTTGTCTGGTTCCGAAATACCCTTTTTTATTAATGTTGATATTTTTACTATAGGTTTGGAGTGTACTTTTTTTAACACCAGTAAGGTTTGTTCCAAAAAAATCAATATAACTATTATTCGTTGGAAGTAAATATTTTGAAAAATCATGGTAGATAAACGGATAAAATTTTTTCATTTTTCTATTAATTTTATGTATTCATTTATATTTGTTTCCGAACTAAACCATTTTTTTGCGATTTCAAAATTGGAATTTGCTATTTGGTCGTATTGGTCTTGAGATAGACTTAGGTAAAATCGAAAGACCTTAACTATTTCATCACTATTTGACGGATCGAACATTTGTTCAGGAAAATCCAGCAGCAAATGAGGCAAGTCAGCTACTTTAGAACACATTATTGGTTTTCCTAACGCCATTGCCTCACAAATTACATTTGGAGAACCTTCATGAAAGCTAAATAAACCTACTAAATCACTATCAGCCATTTTATTAGAGAAACTAGTTGTCGGTGGATGAAAATGAACATAGTTCTCTAACTTTTCAGCTAATACATATTTCTTTGTCTCGAGATAACTAGAATCGAAATGTCGCAAATCTATACGCTCGCCATACCAATGAATTGAAAAACCGTTTTTTTCAGTAGCATTTAGACTATTAAAAGCCTTTAGCATTCCCATTGCATTTTTAAGATGTCTATGACTCGCTCCTACTATTATTTTAATCGGTTTTGAAAACTCCTTTGAGTTTTGTTTTTCAATCTTAGTTACAGCATTATAAATGACCTTACAACGATGATTTGAAAGAAAAGGGTTGATTTTTTTTA
>CAXBHA010000681.1:0-2070 GCA_963974955.1 uncultured Yeosuana sp.
AAGACGGAACATGGACGTTGATGTGCCCTAACGAATGCCCAGGTTTAGACGAAGTACACAGTGAAGCTTTTGAAACCTTATACATAAAATATGAGACAGAAGGAAAAGGACGTAAAACGATTAAAGCACGTGAACTCTGGGAGAAAATTTTAGAGTCTCAAATTGAAACCGGAACCCCATACATGTTGTACAAAGATGCGGCAAACCTATGTACAGAAATTTTGGAGTACACCTCTCCAGATGAAATTGCTGTATGTAATTTGGCTTCTATAGCTTTACCTATGTTTATTAAAAATGGCGAATTTGATCACAAAGAATTATTCCGTGTAACCAAACGTGTAACCAAAAACTTAAATAGAGTTATCGATAGAAATTACTATCCAGTAAAAGAAGCCGAAAATTCTAATATGCGCCATCGTCCTATTGGGTTAGGGGTTCAAGGATTAGCAGATACGTTTATTCTATTGCGTTTACCTTTTACAAGTGACGAAGCTAAAAAATTAAATCAAGATATTTTTGAAACGCTATATTTTGCTGCAGTAACAGCCAGTATGGAAGAAGCAAAAGCGGACGGTCCCTATAAAACCTTTAAAGGATCTCCTATAAGCAAAGGGGAGTTTCAATATAATTTATGGGGATTAAAAGATGACGATTTAAGTGGTCTTTGGGATTGGGCTAAATTACGCAAGCAAGTGATGAAACATGGTGTTCGTAACTCGTTACTGGTAGCACCAATGCCTACAGCATCAACGTCACAAATCCTAGGGAACAACGAATGTTTTGAACCGTATACGTCGAACATTTATACACGTCGTGTACTGTCGGGTGAATTTATTATTGTAAACAAACACTTATTGGAAGATTTGGTTGAATTAGGCTTATGGAATGATGGATTGAAACAAGATATTATGAGAGCCAATGGCTCGGTTCAGGGGATTGATATGATTCCTCAAGAAATCAAAGAATTATATAAAACGGTTTGGGAACTAAGCATGAAAGACATTATTGATATGTCCCGTCACAGGGGTTACTTTATTGACCAATCGCAATCACTTAATTTATTTTTAGAAGGCGCTACCATGGCAAAATTAACCTCTATGCATTTTTATGCCTGGAAAAGCGGTCTAAAAACAGGAATGTATTATTTGCGAACCAAGAGTGCCGTTGATGCTATTAAGTTTACGTTAGATACGGCTAAAAAGGAAGAACCAACCGAAGAAGTTATTGAAGTTGATGAAGAACATTTAGCGCAACAAAAAAAACTGGCCGTTAAAGCTGCAGCCAAATTTGCCCAACAAAATACCGAAGTTGAACCGATGACACCAGAGGAAATGAAAGCGTTGATAGCTCAAGCTAAGGACTCTACAGGAGGTGATGATTGTTTAATGTGTGGGTCATAGGAAGGTTTGTTTTTTATGAAACGGAAATATATAGAAGTGTTGTTAAAAAGCGTCTCGAATAGACTGAACCCAAAAGTTTAGACAAATTTATAATTAATTTTGATGATAATGAGCTCGATATTGTATCGGGCCCATTTTGTTTAAATTTGATTTGATTCTTTCGTTGTTGTAATATTTTATATAATGAACTCATTTAAACTTTTTCCATTTGCTAAAAAATTGCCCTTTTTTACCCATTTTTTGTCTTTTTCTTCTTCCGTAGCACTGCTATGCAACTCAAAAAACACTTCAAATGGTCAAAAAATGTCTAATTTTCGCTTAAACGCAGAAAGTTTAAATGAGTTCAATGTTTGATCTCATGTTTCAGTTCCTCAATGCAACTGAACTTTTGTATATAATAAAGTTCAGATTTTAGTATTCCAAAAAAGTTTTCTATAATGGCATGATCCAAGCAGTTCCCTTTTCTTTCAATAAAAAACCCCCAAATAGTGTCTAATTTTTTGGGGGCAGTACAAAATAGGATGCTTTTTTTATGATAAATTTTGATTATTCTCTTGTCCAACCTGCGCCCCAAGTAGCGTAATCGGTTTGGGTTGCATTACCCACTCCTGAAAGAAAATCAGCATCTGTAAAAATTTCAGTAGTATTATTTTGAACTAAAGTAGGAGTA
>CAXBHA010000682.1:0-2068 GCA_963974955.1 uncultured Yeosuana sp.
ATGCCAGTGGAAAGGTCCATGCAGAAATGTCATAAAACAAACTATCTGCAAATGTAGTTCGTTTTTCAAACATCGCTTTTATAATGGTGCTTTTAGTTTGATTGGTTGGAATGATGAAACTAGACTCTTTTTTAAAGTGTTTCCCACCAATAATTACATCTGTATTTAATCTATTCATTTTTATCTCATGCCGCTGCAATATTTCTGCCAATTGTGCGGTTCTAGCATGATCTGTTTCATCACCAAAAACAATGGCTTTCACGCTATTTTTTTCGCTGTCATTGTGTGCATTTAAGTAAAATTCCTTTTCATAATTTAACAGTTTAATACGCATACTCTTTGCCGCTTCAAGGGTTGATAACGCAGCAGTAAACTGATTTCTAATGGTAAACTGAAATGTAAGCAATCCATTGTCTGTCTCTTGAGCATGTCCTCGCGAACTGGCTTGTTCAAAAAGAATACCAATACCTCCATTAATATCTGGAAATGTTGACCCTTTTCCATAATAATAATCGTCATAACGTTCTTCTGTAAAATATAAAGAACCTATTTTATCCAACGCTTTTGCATGATAATTGCTAATCTCTTTGGTTAGCTCTTGATTTATTTTTGGCGTTAATGGATGTACTCTTGACTGTACGCCCGGTTGAAAAAAGAACGTTGCATTGGTTGACATTTCGTGATGATCGGTCAAAATATTGGGCATCCATTTATTATAAGTTGCGATACGTGCCCTTGATTCTGGTAACTGAACTGGTAACCAATCTCGGTTCATATCAAACCAATAATGATTGGTTCTGCCACCAGGCCATACCTCATGAAATTCCCTATCATTTGAATCGGTATTTAAGTTTTGGCTCTTATTTGTGTTTGCCCAATATGCAAAACGCTGCAATCCATCTGGATTAAATGAGGGATCTAATAAAATTACCGTTTTATTTAATAAAGTTTCAATTTGATTCCCTTCAGCGGCCGCTAAATAATAGGCCAATAATAAACTTGAGTTTGATACACTTGGTTCATTCCCATGAATTGAAAATCCTTGGTAAACTACTAATGGCATCCTATCAATATCCAATTGATTGCTCTGTTTAAAATCGGTTAATTTTAAATGTTCTGTTCTAATGGTCTCTAAGTTTTTATGATTTTCAGGCGATGTGATAGTCAGTAATATTAATGGTCTTCCTTCAAATGTTTTGCCTCTGTCTTCAATGGAAATTCTGTTTGAAGCTGCAGCTAAAACTTTCATGTATTCCACTAATTTATCGTGAGTAATATGCCACTCTCCTACTTGAAAACCAAGTACACTTTCTGGAGTTGGAATTTCCTTGTTATAAGAAATGCTTTGAGGTAATTGATACGATAATTCCAGTTGATTTTGTGCTTGTAAAAAACAAGTGGAAACCAGAAAAGTAAGGAAGTATATATGCTTCATTTGATTGTGTTTTTAATTACTTATAAAGTTATCGATAAAAAAACATTTATTCTATTAAAATTCCAATCGATTTAAATTAGTGTGTTAGTTTAAAATAGAGAATTGTAAATCTTTATGTTTTTTTATACTGTTCCATTTAACTGTCCTGCAAATTTTCCGTTAACAGTTGATAGCATTACCATCCTTTTCAGGGCAAACTCATACGACACCCAACTTGGTGACGGCAATAACAACTCTTCAATATTGTAAGCTACCTGGAAATTATAAATTAATTCTTTTGAGCCTGGGCCAATCATAACATCATCGAATGTCGATAGAAGCCCGTAATTCCTATTAAAAAAACTGGAAATTTCTTTTCTTAACTGATAAAGCCCTTTAACGGGGAGATAGTCCTTTTGATGCGCATTATCTTGAAGTGCTTTTACAATTCTTGTTGGAACAGGAAAAAGGGGATTGACCGAACCCAAACTTAAAAACTTCGATACCTTGTTTTATAAGTTCTAAAGAATATTCATTTATAACTAAGGTTGCAGACGGTTTTACGTGTTTTAGCTTGATATTTAAATGATTATTATTCATGGCTTTTTTATATTAACTGTACTTTCTAAAAGTATAATTAAAATACCAAAGCTG
>CAXBHA010000683.1:0-2066 GCA_963974955.1 uncultured Yeosuana sp.
CGGCAGTTACTTATAAGTTAGGCTTTAGAGGGGTCAGCATGCTCCAGTATATCCATAGAAGCCTCCTATTCATTTATGGGTCTAGTATTTAGCATGATTCTAATCGTTTTAGGGGAAGAAGGAAAAAGTAGAGCAAGAGGGTAACACGCTAACGCGGTGTTACGTTTTATATGTACTTGAAATTCAGTATACTAATAAATTTTATCGTTAAGTAAGGAAAGCAAATTTGCGTCAAATGGCCTGGGAACCCCTATAAAATGGCAAAAATTTGCGTCAAATTCATTTCGAGGGATGTTTTTGAAGAAGATTTTTCACGTACGTTTTTAGGTTAATCCTTAAGTTGTAATTTACAAAACTATTGGACTTAATCGAAGGTCATAATAAGTATCCGCCAAAGCAAGTGCGCCCTATTTCGATTTTACTTGACGCTTATCTGCCGGAACACTATAAAATCGAAACAGGATCCGGCGCAGGTTAAATTATGGTAAGATTTGGGAGTTATAAAATCTCGTTTTTCTGCTATAAAAAAGTTAGTGCGAAGATTTTCTTACCAGTGCAACATGTGATAGCTTCTCTTTGAGGATCGCCATATCCTCGCTTACCTTCTTATTCACGATTTTTGCATAGTGCTGCGTAGTTCTTAAATTTTTATGACCTAGAAGCTTACCTACCGTTTCGATAGGCATCCCATTGGAAAGTGTCACCGTAGTCGCAAACGTATGTCGGGCCAGATGGGTAGTCAGGTTTTTGGTGATACCGCAGCGGTCGGCGATTTCCTTGAGGTAGGCATTGGATTTCTGGTTGCTTAACACTGGAATGACACACTCCCCATTTTGTACTTTGGGGTGGTCTTCATACTTTTCCAAAATTTCCATGGCAGATGGGAGGAGGGGAATCCCCAATTTCGAGCGCGTCTTTTGCCGCGCACTTTGAATCCATTGACTGCCATCAATATGCGGTACGATATTATTGGGTGTCAACTTTTTTACATCGATATAGGCCAGACCGGTAAAGCAACAAAAGACAAACATATCCCGTACGATATCGAGGCGGGGCATTCGGATTTCCAGATTGACTATTGACTCCAATTCCTGTTTGGTAAGGTATTCCCGTTCGACTGTTTTGAATTGTACTTTATAATTGTAAAATGGGTCTTTAGAAATCCATTCATGTGCAACTGCCAATCGAATTATTTTCTTGAAGTTGTTGATATATTTTAACGCGGAGTTATGATTACAATTCTTGGTCACCTTCAGAAAATATTCGAACCCTTTGATGAACTTGAGGTTCACATCTCGGACAGGAATATCAGAACGTCTATATTCACTTTTGACATATTCTTGAACATGTTTCTTAGTGGTATTGTAACGTTTCCAAGTGCCCAAAGCAAAATCCTTTCCGATTAGCTTTTCCATTTCAGCATTGTGTTCTTCAAAAAGCACTACCAACATTTTAAGCTTGTCTCCGTCATCAACATAGGCACTTTTTATGTCCAAGGCCGTAAAGGGTTTTTCCTCATCAATAAAGCGTTGGTGAATGCGATTTATTTTACTTCGAACGGTGTCCAAATATTGGTTCAACTGCACAGCCTTCGCGTCCGAGCCTTTCATTTTTCCCAATCGGGCATGCCATTTTTCAGGCTCGATTTTACGTGAAATGCTCAATTCGCTTCGCTTGCCATTTACCGTCAATCGTAAGTATATCGGGACTTTCACCGATTTGTTTCGATTTCGACTTTTTAAGTAAAACAGCTGAGTGAAAGAAGGGTTCATTTTGCTCACCGAATTGGTTGATTTTAAAGGTAAGGAAAATGGAAAAAATGTGAAAGTTAATTAACATTATATCAGTTAATTACGTGCCATTCGGTGAGCACTTTTTGGGTATGCGAAATGCTCACCGAATAGGTCACCTAAAATTCAGTTTCAAAACGATTCATTTGTGTATGAAAAAAATAAAAACCCCTGATAATCATAAGATTAAGGAGTTTTTGAATCGTTTTGGTACTGTTTTAGTGGAGCCGGAGGGATTCGAACCCTCGTCCAAACAAGCAATTACAATGCCTTCTA
>CAXBHA010000684.1:0-2063 GCA_963974955.1 uncultured Yeosuana sp.
AAACGGGTTCAATGCATATGTAAACTGTATTGCGTCATCATCTCTTAAGGTTGGAAACTGATTTAGATTGGTTTGAGCAAGGGTACGCCCAACTTTTACAATATTTTTTTTATCTTCTATTCTCATAAAGATGTTATTGTAAAACACTTCCCCTAAGTTTGAGTTAGCATCTGGAAACTGAAGCCCTAAAACAAATTGAGCTCTCCAATTGTTATAAAGTTTTTGACGCAATCCTAGTAATAACTGCGTATCAGAAAAATCTGTTACTGCGCTGGACTCGTCTGAATTTATATTAAAATTACCAGAAAACACCCCTTTAGCACCTACTTCAAACTCTGGAGTAATCTGTGCATTTACCACTCCTGTAATAAATACGAGTACATATATAATTTTTTTCATTTTTTTAGTTTAAGAATTATTCGTCTAGAGCTGTTTTGGGTAATTTATCCTGCCCAAACATCATTTTATTCATATTGCCCTTTTCACCATCTTTCATTGCGTCCATTCCTTTCATACCACTCATGCCTGCTTTAGGATTATACATAGGATTTCCTGAATGTTTTGAGATAATCAATTCATCAGCAGGTAAATCTTCATACACCAATGCCAATAAATTACCACCTGGGTACAATCCATTATTCGTTACTTTTCTCGTGTCATGATCATGAAACGTCCAAATACCTCTGTTTTTACCTTCTATAATTATATCGTATGTTTTACCTGGGGAGAGTGCCACTGTATTTCTTTGCCATGGGTTATCAATAGGAATCCCATCATCGGCCACCATCCAAAAATCGTGACCATGCAAATGCAAATGATGATTTTCTGCACCAGCATTTATGAGTCGTACACGAATATTTTCGCCAGACTTAATAAACAAGTATGGTGTAGATGGGTACGATTTGCCATTAACCGTAAACCAGTTTGCCTGTGGTAAATCTGGCATAGATCTTCTGCTATTAACGTATGGTGGAATAAAACCGTTTGACATACTTTCCAGTAGTTGCTCTTTGCTATCAAAAACAGACCATTCTTCAGGTGTAAAACGTCCTTCTTTCATAAGAAAACTTTGTTGCTTCATGCGTTCCAACATACCGTTCATTTCTCCACGTACATAATTGGTATCGTGTGCCGAATACACTAAAGTATATTCTCTTTCATAAGGAAATTTCTTTTTAATTGGGTCGTTTGGATTTTCAACAATAAGGCTACCAAACATTCCTGCTTGCATATGCATAAGTGTTCCCCAATGACAGTGATAAAAGTGTGTTCCTTCTGGTTGGGCTTCAAACTCGTATATAAATTCATTTTTTGGCATTACGGGCAATTGCGTTACAAATGGAACACCGTCCATTCGCCAAGGTACATGCATACCATGCCAGTGTATAGTATGGTTTAAATCTGTTTTGTTAATGAATTTTACCCGTACCTTATCTCCAGCATTTACTCTTATTTCTGGTCCAGGAATCATATCATTAAATGCTAACGTATGGTATTTAAATCCTGGTGCGGGCTCATGTATATGTATGTCTATATAGAGTTCAAACTCTTTCCATTCACCATCCATTTTAAAAGGCAATGGTTGTACAAGTTTATTATTGCTTTTTGCTTCCTCTGCTAATAAATTTCCAGGGAAAAACACCATTCCGGCTGTTGATACGGCTCCTGTGGCTAAAAAATCTCTTCTATCCATAATTTATCTTTTTACTTTAATTTGAGCATTATAAAAAGCACCTATGCACGCACCAATAAGCCACCCTAAAATGAATGTTTGAACGATACCGAATAATGCTTCTATTAGAGGAACATCCATTCTTATAATATTCGTGGTGTCTAGACCGTGTAAGAGGCTATTAAAGAAGGTGATTGTTCCTTCTTGACCCGCTGTGGCCATCACAATCATACAGCCCAAATAAATTAAGGATCCTGTTAGACCAAAAGCAAAACCGAGTTTTTTTATGTTTAATCGATACATAGTTTTATGATTTTCAGTTAGTTTTCTGACTTTAAAATCTTTTTTGATTCTTCAAATTCTTCTTTTGATATTTCACCTTTTGCAAAGC
>CAXBHA010000685.1:0-2054 GCA_963974955.1 uncultured Yeosuana sp.
TCAAGTTTTGCATAGTCAAACCCTTCCTTAATATTCGATACGGTGATACCCGATTGAACGGTAGCGACATCTCTAATCGCAGTTGTTAATTGTGAACCAGCCCCTCCAATATTGGCAGGGTTGAAATCGTTATTACTATTGTCTGTATAGGCTCCTGGCGCAGCATTTACAAAACCTCCAGGTGGTGTTTGCAGCCCAATTATATCCGATTCCCCTAAGTCTTGAAGCGCTACCACATTTCGTATATTATCCGTTCGATTACCTCTATTGGTAACCCAAACCTCAATTCTGGTTATTTGTAAGCCTCCATTATTGAAATATGGATAGGTGGCCAAGGCTTTACATAGGGGTCCCTAAAATATTGTGCTAAGAAAAAGTGTCTGTTTTCATCATAATCTCTTATAAACAACTCAAATTCCTCTACGGTTCCACCACCTTGCGCAATAACTGTGTTTGCTTGCGATTTTTGTTCAGAAAACACACCGGTAACCGTCGTTTTTCCAAATTGTAATTGTGTTTTAACCCCAAATAAACTTTGAGCTCCTGTAATTAAGGAACTATTCAATGGCATACTAACATTACCCACTTCTATTTTTTGAATAATATCATCTTCAGTCGGGGTGTACTCCAATTTAATTAAGTTTTGAAAATCAAACGTCGATTGGGTATCATAATTTGCGGTAACCTGAAGGCGCGTTCCAACTTTTCCCATTAAGCTCAAACTTATACGTTGGTTAAAGTCGAAGGTGAAATTACTTCTATTTCTTGGTGAAAAAGAAGGATTGTCTTGTTTAGAAAAAAGCACCCCTAAATCCATTTCAACCGACCCTTGGGGCACAATATCAATATTATTTCCACCAAAAATACTTTCAAACAAATCTGATTTTACGTAAAACCCAGGCAGCAAATTTTTCTGCTGGTCTTCTGCCCCTTCTTTTTTTCCATCAAAGGCATCAATTTTTTGTTTGTAATAAAATCGTAAATTTTCCTTTGCAACCAAATTTTGATACTCCTTTGGGGTGAGTATTATGGGGTAATTGATGTTAAAATTCCCCACTTTTTCAGTGTAAAAATATAAGTCTGCAATGGGATCATAGGTGTATTTAAACTCAATACTACTAGGGTTTGGCAAGGTTAGTTTACCCATATTAAATCCTGTCTGAATGGAATCTTGAGCAGGTTCTTGTGACCAAACGGTCAACGATAAAAGAAACGCAAAAATTAAGAGGAGCTTTCTATTGATTAATTGATAAAATGTTGCGTTGGTCGGGTTCAAAATCAATTATAGGTTTTTTAAAGCTTGCTTAATAATGGTTTCTACAGTCGCGTCTGGATGTAGCATCATAATTTTATCCACAACACGTTCTGCTTGTTTTTTTACAAAACCAAGAACTTCTAAAGCAGATAACGCCTCATCTTTATTGGTATTGCCTTTAGAAACAGAAACTTCATCAATATCATATATCTTTAAAATTTTATCTTTTAATTCAATGATCACGCGTTGTGCTGTTTTAGCCCCAATACCCTTTATTGATTGAATCAAAGCAACATCGCTCGTTGCTATTCCTTCCCTTACTTGTTTTGGCGTTAATGAAGACAACATGGTCCTGGCTATGTTGGCACCTATGCCACTAACTGAAATTAATAACCTAAAAATTTCCCTCTCTGCCACGGACGAAAATCCGTAAAGTGTATGCGAATCTTCTTTAACCTGAAGATGTGCATATAATTTTAAATTTTCGTTATCTGTAATTTGGGAATATGTATGTAATGAAATATTAAGTTTATAACCAACTCCATTGCACTCAATAACCACATCTGTTGGATTTTTCTCAACAAGCTTTCCTTGGATATGTGAAATCATTAATTTATATTAGTTAACTCCCTCAAAAGTAATAAAATAATCGACAAACAGAATTACTTACCAACACCCTTTTCTTGTTCCCACTTTTCCTTATATTGAGCATCAACAACTGCAACAGCTGTCATATTAACTATTTCGTCAACGCTAGCTCCTAATTGGAGAATATGAACAGGTTTTCGCATGCCCATCA
>CAXBHA010000686.1:0-2051 GCA_963974955.1 uncultured Yeosuana sp.
CGATGAATTTGATAAAAGCAAATTCTTGCCCGAAAGCAACGGAGGTAAGATTCTGGTAGCAGGCGATGCGGATGTATTTAAAAGTTGGGTAAGTCCTCAGGATAAAATACCTCTGCCTTTAGGGAATAACCCTTTCTCCGAAAATTTAACTGCAAACAGAACATTTTTGCAAAATACGGTGAACTATATGGTTTACCCTGAGGGAATAATTGCCAGTAAAAATAAAGAGTTTGAAATACGTCCACTGAATAAAGTGAAAATTAAACAACAAAGATCCATGTGGCAGGTGATAAATGTTGTTTTGCCGGTTTTGTTGGTGGTATTCATTGGATGGTTCAAACAATATCTTAGGAAGCGAAAATATTCAAAATGAAAAGGGTTTTAAACTTGATTTAAAAAATCAATTTAATTTTATCGGATCAAATTAAAACCATATGAGGGCATTTATAATTTTATTTATAACTTTACCCTGTTAAATCCACCGGAATTTAAATTTACGTCTCTATTGCTAAGAAGCATTGACTAAAAAGCTTAAATTTGAAGTGTCCGAGCAATAATTTGGATTTGCGATAATTTTTATTGTGACTGAATTAAAAAAAACAAACATATGAAATTTATTGTTTCTTCTTCTTCACTTTTGAAGCATCTCTCTGCAATAAATGGGGTGGTAACAACCAACCCTGTTGTGCCTATATTAGAGAACTTCCTTTTCGAAATATTGGACAGCAAGCTTACAGTTACAGCTTCCGATTTGCAAACATCAATGACTACGGAAATTGAGGTGGAGGCAAAAGAGGACGGTAATATTGCAGTTCCTGCAAAAATTCTAATTGAAACACTTAAAAATCTTCCCGAACAACCTGTAACATTTAGTATTGATAAGGAAACCTACAGTGTTGAAATCAGTTCAGACAATGGACGCTATAAATTGGCAGGTGAAAACGCTACGGATTTTCCAAGAATTCCAAGTGTAACCAATGCTTCTACTGTAGAGATGTCAACAGATGTATTGAGCAGTGCCATTGCCAATACCATTTTTGCAACTAGCAATGATGAGTTGAGGCCTGCAATGACAGGGGTATTTATTAACCTAAGCAGTACCAATACTACTTTTGTAGCGACTGACGGGCATCGATTGATTCGTTACAGAAGGGTTGATATAGCCTCTCCGGAAGCTTCAAGTATAATAGTGCCAAGGAAAGCCCTTAACTTATTAAAATCTACTCTTCCGGCCGAGAATGTGCCTGTGACGGTTGAGTTTAATAGTAGCAATGCCTACTTTAAATTCAATAATATCAAAATGATTTGTAGGTTAATTGATGAGAGATTCCCTGATTATGAAAATGTAATTCCTGCAGACAATAACAATGACATGGTCATCAATAGGCAAGAATTTTTGGGTTCCTTAAAAAGAATTGCCATTTATGCCAATAAAACGACCCATCAAGTAAGGTTGAAATTAACAGGAAGTGAATTACAAATTTCCGCCGAAGATCTGGACTTTTCTAATGAAGCAAATGAGCGACTGTCTTGTGAGCATGAAGGAGAAGACATAGAAATTGGGTTTAATGCTAAGTTCTTAGTGGAAATGTTGAACAACATTTCAGCCAAGGAAGTGACCTTGAAGTTTAGCGCTCCAAATAGAGCAGGCCTGATTTTACCTTCTGATCTTAATGAAAATGAAGACATTTTGATGCTTGTTATGCCGGTTATGTTGAGCAATTACGTTTAAAATAGTAACCATACATTTAGAAATTTTTAAAAGCCCTGATATCAGGGCTTTTTTTTGTTCTATTTTTAGCTTGATAGCACTTTCAGCTTTTGACTCAGAATTTAGAATAGCAAATGTAGAGTTATAGTCACCATAAAGTCAGGTTACTATAGCATTGCTATTATGAAATTGAAAACGCCAATGAAGTGGCTAATTTTGAAGAAATTTCAGCAAGTATTGCCAATTCCGAGATTATACCGATCTCTATTTTTTTAACAACTTCACAATTTTTTCCTACTTCTAATTTAAGATAATGGGAAGGCAAGCCTCATTTATTTAT
>CAXBHA010000687.1:0-2043 GCA_963974955.1 uncultured Yeosuana sp.
ATAAAGAAGCAGGTGTTGTAGTGCATCCCGGTCATGGAAATTATTCGGGAACCTTGATAAATGCTCTCATTTACAGATTTGATAATTTGCCCAATAATTCAAGTGATCGTCCAGGATTGGTGCATAGAATAGACAAAGATACCAGTGGTCTTTTGGTTATCGCAAAAACCGAGCAGGCCATGACGCATTTATCACTTCAATTTGCAGAAAAAACAAGTGAGCGAGAATATGTGGCTTTGGTTTGGGGAAATATTGAAGATGATGAAGGTACTATTGAAGGTCATATTGGTAGGCATCCCAAAAACCGATTACAAAACACGGTGTTTTTTGGTGATGATATTGATAAAGGCAAACCAGCCGTTACACACTATAAGGTTTTGGAGCGATTAGGCTATGTTACCTTGGTATCTTGCAAGTTGGAAACTGGAAGAACACACCAAATTCGTGTTCATATGAAATATATTGGGCACACCTTGTTTAACGATGAGCGTTATGGTGGTGAGAAAATATTGAAAGGAACCACCTTTACAAAATATAAGCAGTTTGTAGATAACTGCTTTAAAATATTGCCAAGACAAGCTTTACACGCAAAGACGCTTGGTTTTATGCATCCTAAAACAGGCAAGTTTATGCAGTTTACTTCAGAGATCCCAGATGATATGCAACAATGTATTGAAAAATGGCGCAACTATTCTAAAAATCAGGATTTAGAGTAATTGGGCGTTCCCTTTCAGGTCGCACTATCGCACTATTGGCAGTCGCTCTTTTCAAGGAGCTCCAACAATGCCTCAAATGCTATGCATTCACGATTTCGAAATTATATTAATCAAAATACATGAGTAATCACTAACGCAAAAAATAAAATATTAGTTTAAAATAAATCAGGATTTTTAAAGAAGATATTTTAAAGAAAAGTTTATAACCTGAGTTCGATTAATAAATTATTGAATGTCCTTAATTTGTCATAAGTCTGAAAATATAATAATTTTGTCATTCCGACAAAGGAGGAACCGCATTGATTTTAATGGATTCTTCATTTCGTTTCACTCCATTCTGAACGGCAAAAATGGTATTATGAATGAATACGGACATTCAAATAAATTACTATATATCAAATAATTACGATAATCTTTATAAAAAAGATGTCATTCCGAACATTACTGAGAGTAAAATATTTTTTACTTGAAAGTAGCTAGCGAAGCTAATGAGGAGGAATCTCATAATTTGCCGCTTATTTTTTTGGGATTTCTCCTATCGTCGAAATGACAAATCACTATATTTCAGTATTTTAGCACAATAATGTAGTTTGCTTTTTTAATCGAACTCAGGTTTATGGTATCATCACAATCTTTCAAGTCATTACAAATTAGGGCAGCCTAATGGTTATTAGAATTTAGTAATTACAAATTTGATATAAATTTTATTGTACAAGTTTAATTTAACTGACCATTTCTTTTTTTAAACTTCTATTAAGTAGTCCCATGGCGACGTATAAAACGGGAGAGATTAGTATTTCTTGAATACCACGAGCAAAAATTTTCACATTCAAAGCGGTTTCCATAATAAACCAATCATATAATCCAATTAAGGTTATAATACATAATCCTGAAATATGAATAAGATGCCAAAGAGAAGACATCCAGGTGTCTTTTAGTTTTCCAAGGTGAAACGTTCCAACAAAATAAACTGTTATTGTGCTTAAAAATGAAATAACATGCTTTAATTTTCTAGGTAATGAAGCAATGTATTCATTTTCAGCAATATAAATGTAATACCAAGAATAAATAATAATAATAAAAACAAGTCCAGCAATAAAGCGAATTTTATCCGATTTGTATAGGTTCATTTTTAAACTGTATTTTACGGGCATATACCATCCACATTAATATGGTTGCCGTATAAACTATTGCATTAAACAAGTAGTGATGTGCAAATTGAAAGTAAACATGAAAATATTCTCGCAGGTAAATTAACCCAACGCATCTTAGAATGTTAATAATATCGAGAAGAACAGCACCTATAACAATATACAATATTTTACGC
>CAXBHA010000688.1:0-2042 GCA_963974955.1 uncultured Yeosuana sp.
GGATTGACCAATAGGGTATTCTCCAAATAATTATATAAAGCTATTTTTACAAGTTTTAATTCATACTGAAAATTCTCAGGATATGGATGGATAAACTTTGGAAGAAAATTTAATCCATAAATAGGGTCTTTTTGATAATCGATATTGGTTAAAAGAAGTTTTTCATGGGGATATCTTCCAAGGTTTTCATTAAGAAACTTTGTTGTTTTTTCATATATCAAGACCTTGTCAATAACCGCCAAATTTGGATCCTCAATGTTTGAAACCATGGCAAAATCGTCACCTTCAATTGTGTTAAAACCAGATGTTTTATTTAAAAACAGCTTGGTATTAATCCTGTTTTTACCATTTAATATAATAGTTTGGTTATTAGTGCTTTGAATAACTTTACTTATATTTAATTCTGAAGTAACTAAATAGTTTATTGGACATACAATTTCAAGCGAAACATTGGCTTCGGGAATAAATAAATCATCTAAATCTTTATTGCTGTAATATTGCCATTCTCCATTGTAAATAGCGGGGGTAACATACCAATATCTTAAGTTAATATCTCCCGTTGAAGTTATTCCATAACTCGTGAATTTATCATTTGGGATCTGGACAATATAGGACAGGTTTATTTTGTAAGATTCGTTTGGCTTTAGCGGCTCTTTTAATTCAACTTTAACAACATCTAGTTGACCCGGAACAGTTTCATACAATAAATCTTCTTGATCCTGCTTAATAGATGTTATTACTGAAAAGCCTCGGTCTTCATTTTTAGCAAGGTGAAAGTCGTATTTATATTCTTCGGCCAATCGGAGTGCGAGAGGCGTCCTTTTGGTAGAATAACTATTGGCCCAGTTATTTAAATAAATGGTTTGAAGTGTGTCGTTGGTCGTATTTTGATATTGAATCGTTTGAGAAATTGTAATTTGTTTGTTTTCAACATTAAAAACAGCCCTGAGGTCAATACTGTTTTGACCAATTAACAAAGTATGACTTAAAAACCACACTGATACAAAGCTTAAAAAACGTAATTTCAATTTAATTAAAAACATTTAAAGGTTAATATTCTAGATAGGCCTGGCAATATACTAAAATTAATGGTTACAAGTGTTTTTGAATTGTAACGGAAATAATCTTCTGGTTTGTAGTATTAGAAATTGGGACTGAAATCGGACTCCTCATAGAAAGCGTCTAAAATATTAATAACTTCATCTTCATTATCGACTATATGAATAAGGTCTAGGTCTTTATCGCTAATATTGCCTTGAGTTATCAATGTTGTTTTTATCCAATCAAAAAGACCCTTCCAAAATTGGGCTCCTACTAAAATGATAGGAAATTTTTCAATTTTATGGGTTTGTATCAAGGTAATGGCTTCGAACAATTCATCGAGTGTTCCAAAACCTCCCGGCATAACAACAAATCCCTGTGAATATTTAACAAACATCACTTTTCTAACAAAGAAATAATCAAAATCCAAATTTTTATCAGAATCTATATATGGATTATCATGTTGTTCAAAAGGGAGTTCAATATTCAACCCAACAGAGGTGCCACCACCAAGATGCGCTCCTTTATTTCCAGCTTCCATAATACCCGGCCCGCCACCAGTAATAACACCATAACCAGATTCCACAATCCGCTTCGCTATTTTTTCGGCCAATAAATAATAAGTATCTTGAGGTTTAGTTCTTGCCGAACCAAAAATGGACACACAAGGACCAATTTTGCTCATTTTTTCGAATCCGCTTACAAACTCGCCCATAATTTTAAAAATGGCCCAGGAATCATTGGTTTTTATTTCATTCCATCCTTTTGGGTGCAGCTCTTGTCTCATATACTAAGTTTATTTGTTTATTCGTTTATTTGTTTATTTGTTTATTTGTTTATTTGTTAATCTGTGTATTTATGTTTTGAATAAGGGTTAAATTTTTCAAATTTAATTCTTTTTATTGAATGTCCGTAATTTGTCATAAGTCTGAAAACATAATGATTTTGTCATTCCGACAAAGGAGGAACCGCATTGATTTTCAATAGATCCTTCATTTCGT
>CAXBHA010000689.1:0-2037 GCA_963974955.1 uncultured Yeosuana sp.
GTAATTCCGAGTTGTTAAAAAGACAACTCTTAGACTTTAATTTAGTAGAGTTTGGATCTACTTCTTTTTTCACAAACGTCATTGCGAGAGATCCCGATAATTATCGGGAGAAGCAATCTGTTTCTCTTGGAGAGATTGCTTCGTCGAAAACTCCTCGCAATGACGTAAAATCAATTATTTTCAATACTTCGCCACAGCCTTCATTTAACAAGCAATTTAATCTGCTTATTGAAGATTTAAACACCAATTACAACAAAGGATTTACCAATTATATTGCATGTGTGAGTGAACAACAAGCCAAACGATTTCACGCTATTTTTGAAGATTCACATTTAGAAGTAAAACAATTTAAAACCATTGTGTTGTCGTTGCATCAAGGGTTTATAGATCAAGAGTGTAAAATAGTATGTTATACAGACCATCAAATTTTTGAACGCTATCATAAATTTCATCTTAAAAACGGGTATGCTAAAAAGCAAGCCATTGCCTTAAAAGAACTCACAAACCTTGAAATTGGGGATTATGTAACGCATATCGATCATGGTATTGGGCGATTTGGAGGCTTACAAAAAATTGATGTTGAAGGGAAAAAACAAGAAGCTATAAAATTAGTATATGGCGAGCGAGATATTTTGTATTTAAGCATTCATTCATTACACAAAATAACGAAGTTTAATGGCAAAGATGGAAAGCCGCCTAAAATATATAAACTAGGCAGTAATGCTTGGAAAACGCTTAAGCAAAAAACGAAATCTAAAGTTAAGGAAATCGCTTTTAATTTAATACAATTATACGCCAAACGAAAAACAGAAAAAGGGTTTCAATATAATCCCGAT
This sequence comes from uncultured Yeosuana sp., assembly GCA_963974955.1. Taxonomy (GTDB): domain Bacteria; phylum Bacteroidota; class Bacteroidia; order Flavobacteriales; family Flavobacteriaceae; genus Yeosuana. The sequence continues at coordinate 837 of CAXBHA010000689.1, forward strand.
AGCTATATGCAGTTGGAGTTGGAATCCTCGTTTTTGTACGAAGACACACCTGATCAAACTACAGCGACGGCCGATATTAAAGTTGATATGGAAAGTGAGCGACCCATGGATAGACTGGTTTGTGGCGATGTTGGCTTTGGTAAAACCGAAGTCGCTATTCGCGCGGCTTTTAAAGCCGTGGATAATGGTAAGCAAGTGGCGGTTTTGGTGCCCACCACCATTTTAGCGTATCAACACTCCAGAACGTTTACAGAACGATTAAAAGATTTCCCCGTTACGGTTGATTATTTAAACCGATTTAGAACGGCTAAAGAAAAACGAGAAACACTCGAAAATCTCGAAAGCGGTAAAGTTGATATCATTATCGGGACGCATCAACTAGTCAATAAAAATGTAAAATTCAAAGATTTAGGACTTCTTATAGTTGATGAGGAACAAAAGTTTGGAGTGGCGGTTAAAGAAAAACTAAAAACATTAAAGGATAATGTCGATGTCCTTACTTTAACGGCGACCCCAATACCTAGAACACTTCAATTTAGCCTTATGGCAGCTCGCGATTTATCGGTAATAACAACGCCGCCGCCAAACAGATATCCTATTGAAAGCCATGTGATTCGTTTTAATGAAGAAACCATTCGCGATGCGGTGAGTTATGAAATAGAACGCGGTGGCCAAATCTTCTTCATTCACAATCGTATTGAAAATATTAAAGAAGTTGCTGGTATGATTCAGCGCTTGGTTCCAGATGCCAAAATTGGGATAGGCCATGGCCAATTGGATGGTAAAAAGCTAGAACAACTTATGTTGGCCTTTATGAATGGGGAATTCGATGTGTTAGTTAGTACCACCATTGTTGAAAGCGGTCTTGACGTACCTAATGCGAATACTATTTTTATCAATAACGCCAATAATTTTGGATTGAGCGATTTGCACCAAATGCGCGGACGTGTGGGTAGAAGTAATAAAAAAGCCTTCTGTTATTTTATCACACCCGAGTTTTCGGCTATGACTGATGATGCCAGAAAACGTATTACGGCTTTAGAACAATTTACAGAATTAGGAAGTGGTTTCAACATTGCCATGAAAGACCTTGAAATTCGTGGTGCAGGAGATTTATTAGGTGGAGAACAAAGTGGGTTTATCAATGAAATTGGATTTGACACGTACCAAAAAATATTAAATGAAGCCATTGAAGAATTAA
>CAXBHA010000690.1:0-2035 GCA_963974955.1 uncultured Yeosuana sp.
CTGGGACTCGAAATTGAGCCAATTTAAAGGTTTTTCCATACGTTAGTCAGAATTTAAAAAAAGATTGAGTTTAAAAAAGAAAACCCTTTTTATGTTAGAATACAGAAAAATTCGTTTACTATTTATTGTATTTACTCTAATTCATCTAACCAATTGTTCGTCTGTACAGAAAGTAGAAATAGAAAATTTTCAAGGCATAATTATTTCTAACGATTCAATAGATGCGTATGTCAAGACAAAAATGGAGGAGTTGAAAATTCCTGGAGCATCATTAGCTATTATCAATAAAGGAAAGGTAGTTCATCATCAAACTTATGGGTATGCCAACTTTGAAAAAAAATTAAAAGTTACCGAAAATACAATATTTGAAGGTGCCTCTATATCAAAATCTGTATTCTCTTTTTTTGTAATGAAATATGTTGAAGAAGGCAAATTAGATTTAGACAAACCTTTATTTAAATATTTAGAATATCCTGATATTGCTTATGATGAAAGGTATAAAAAAATAACTGCACGAATGGTTTTAAGTCATCGTTCTGGATTTCCAAATTGGAGAGAAAACGAACCAGACAATAAATTAAAAATTAAGTTTGAACCGGGAACTAATTTTGAATATTCTGGAGAAGGTTATCAGTATTTAGCTCTGGTCTTGAAAGAAATTGATGGAGGAAATTGGACTGACTTAGAAAATGAATTTCAGCGTAAGGTTGCTATACCCTTAAAGATGGAACATTCTTCATTTATTCCTAATGAAAATTTGGAACAAAAAAAAGCAGAACCATATGATAAGAATAATAATTGGATTGATTTGAAAAAGAATTATTGGTACAAAAAAGATAAAGGAAATTTTGTTTCAGCTTCATCAATTCATACAGAGCCAATTGATTTTTCAAAATGGATGATAGCTGTGATGAATAAAGAACAGTTAAGTAAAAGTAGTTACGATGAACTTTTTAAACCACATTCTACAATTACTGCTGAAAACGGAATAACATATTTTTATTCATTGGGATTCGCTTCTGATAGCACAAAACCCGAAAACACCTATTATCATAGCGGAAGTAATGATGGATTTACTTGTTGGTATTTAATAAATACAGAAAAAGATTGGGGTTTCGTTGTTTTTACGAATTCTGAATATGGAATAGAACTTGGAGAAAACCTATTTGATTATTTAAGAGAATAATTATAGAAAAAATGGCTACAACATTTTGTATAGGTAATGGCAGGAGATGTGGTAAATATCAAGGTTTGTAGCCCGCTCAAACTGCATAGCGTTTTGATAGGAAAGTGCCACGCAATCTGCCACTACTCATACAATTTACCGCCGTAGCGCATACAAGACAAACAAATTAACATGAGACTTTTGGGATTATTAACCGGACTAATCATCTGTCAGCAAGCAATTTGCCAGGACTTTCAAATCATAGGTGATAAGTATACCTTTTTAGCAATGGAGAACAAGTCTGAAGGAAAAATTTATGTTTCCTTTGTTATTTCTCCTACTGGACAAATTTATGATGACTCAGTAAAAGCAATTAATTCAATTGACGGACTTGAGACCATTGCTTTGGAGTCAGTTCGTAAAGCACCTGACTGGAAAGCTCCGAAAAACCCCACAAGACCTGATGGGACTACAAAGTTTGTATTGCCCGTTATATTCACACTTAAACAGCTTACAAATAAAGATTGGAGCGAGTTTCACAAGATAAAGGGAAAGAGAAACTTTGATAATGAAAATCTCAATGAAGCAATTCTGGATCTTATAAAAAGCATAAAACTCAATAAGAAAAATGGTGAAGCGTACTATATCCTGGGACAAGCATTCAGCAGACAAAATAATTCTGATGATGCAAAAGAGAATTTCGAACTAGCAAGAAAATATGGATTTGATGGAAACTAAGTACGTGATACAATCGAGTAGACGGCCGTGAGTCTCGTACCTGCCCTGCATTCCGGCTCTTCACTAAAATGATCCAAAGAGATCATTTTTTACGCTCAGCCCCAGTTCACCGGATTATGGGTTGCGTTTTGA
>CAXBHA010000691.1:0-2034 GCA_963974955.1 uncultured Yeosuana sp.
GGCAACCAGAACCCCAACAAAGACTAATCTATAAGGCTTTATATAAACTAGAAGACGTTTAAATAGATTCATGTCAAAAATCTCATCTTTATTTTTTTCCATTTATAGTAATCTGTCTTTTGGATATTCTACTTCTGTTAAATATAAGGCATGCGCCGGTACAGAATAACCTGCTTCACTTCTGCTTTTAGATTTTATAATATCGTGCAAATCTGAAACTTCAATTTTTCCAATACCAATATTAATCATAGTGCCTACAATGGCTCTTACCATATTTCGCAAAAATCTATCGGCTTTAATTATAAAATGAAGTTCATTATTTTCAATAGACCATGCTGCTCTACTAATCTTACAATTATACGTTTTTACATCGGTATTACTTTTTGAAAAGCATTGAAAATCTTTATACTGCAATAATAATTTTGAAGCGTCATTCATTTTAACTAAATCCAACTCCTTTGATAAATAATAGGCGGTTTCAAAGTTAAACGCATTCTTTTTTAGGGAAATTCTGTATGTATACGTTCTACCAATAGCATCAAACCGTGCATGAGAATCTGACTTTACCTTAAAAATCTGAGAAATACTTATATCATTTGGTAAAAAGGAATTTAGTTTAAATACCAAATCCTTTTCATTAAATTTAGTCTCTGTATCAAAATGGGCGAACATCTGTAATGCATGAACCCCTGTATCGGTTCTACCCGCTCCAACAATGGCTAGTGTCTCTTTTAAAATGATAGACAACGCATGTTCAATAACTTCTTGTACAGATATATCTTTTGGTTGATTTTGCCAACCGTGATATGCTTTTCCATTATAAGAAAGTTCAATAAAATATCGCAATTTGTATTTATACTTTTGTTGAAAGGCAAAGATAGACAGTTTTGTCTTTCCCCGTAGGCAAGAATCTTAATTATATATTAAAAAGATTGTTTTGGGCGTTACCCTATTGGGTCGGGCTTGGAGTTTATCCTGAGCGAAGAGGAAGGGCTCTATCTTTTTAAAACGTTATTGAGGAGTGAGCGACGAAGCAATCTCCCAATTTTTAGTTTTTCACCTTATGTATTACTATCAAGTTTTAAAAAGGATGCCACTGCAATCCCTGATGCACTTTTTTGCTTGCTTGGGTTCTTAAACGAAAAGTCATTTTATTTTTTGGGAGGTACGTTTAACGTATGTATGGTTAGTTGTGTGGTTAAGCACGTAATTTAGCAAATAAAAACCGAAGTAGTCTAGAACCAAGCAATTATTTTTGAACGGTGTTCTACGCAGTTTTTATTTCAGACGTTTTTTTATATCCATTCTCACATGTAAAATTCTAACGATTTCTACAATTTCATTTTCCACTTTTCTATAAAAAATCAGATGAGATTTGATTTTGGTTACTCGATAGTTTTTTCGAGTTTGTTCTACGGATTTTCCAATCTGATAATTGTCAGCAATAAATTCAATTTCTCCGATAATCAAGTCGTAATATCTATCCGCTTGCTCTTTAGACCATTTATGAAAAGTATAAACCCAAATATCATTTAAATCGTTAATAGCTTGTTCACTTATACGATACTTGTTTTTACTCATAGGTGTTGGCGATGTAATTCAGTCAGATTTTGTTTTGGATCGAAATTTTCCACAAATCCGCTTTGTTCTCCGATTTCAAGAGCTTTTATTAGTTCTCTTTCTTTTTTTTCTTCACTTTCTAAAAGGCGTAGTGCAGAACGAATTACTTCACTAACAGAACTATATCTGCCAGATTTAACTTCGTCTTTGATGAAATCCTCAAAGTAATTTCCGAGTGATATTGATGTGTTTTTTCCCATTTTGAGTGTAAATTTACTCAAATATACCAAATCTTGGTAACGTAACCAAATTGCGTAGAACGGTCTGGATATGAAATCGTTTAAATGTGTTATATCCAATGTTAAACGAAGTTCGGCATTTTTCTGATAAAGTCAAGAAAAGTTCAACTTCATATACTTGCAATTAACGCACTTTTTTGCTTGCTTGGGTTCTTAAACGAAAAGTCATTTTATT
>CAXBHA010000692.1:0-2030 GCA_963974955.1 uncultured Yeosuana sp.
TGGAGTTAAAAACAATGAAAACATTACAATGGTTTTTAACCATAATTTCCAGTTTCCGGTACGTTTTATGTGATTATTTTTAAAATACTCATTCACGCGTTTATTTAAGGTCCTAAAAAACTTTGCTGAGTCTGTTCTTGAGAATGAAAGTGCTTGTTTTGTCATGCCATTAATTTAAAAGGTGTTATAAAACCAATTCGATTTATTGCACCAACGGCAAAGATAGGTATAAACTGAATGAACTTATAACGTTTTTTCGCAAAAATATGTATGTAAAAAGTATATTTTTGCAGAAAATATCGCATTAATGGAACTTATTTTAAAATATTTCCCAGATCTTACTGAAGACCAAATTGCTAAATTCAATAAGCTCGAATCACTTTATCAGGATTGGAATTTAAAAATTAACGTCGTATCGCGTAAGGATATAGATGAATTATATTTGCGCCATGTGCTTCATTCTCTTGGTATTGCAAAAATAATATCATTCAATCAAGGTGCCCAGATATTGGATGTTGGGACCGGAGGAGGATTCCCTGGAATTCCACTAGCAATACTTTGTCCAGATTGTTCTTTTCATTTAGTTGACAGTATTGCAAAAAAACTCAAAGTAGTTGATGAAGTGATTATTGGTTTGGCATTAAGCAATGTAAAAACCACTCATAGCCGCGTTGAAGATATCCAAGGGACTTATGATTTTATTGTAAGTAGAGCAGTTGCCGCCATGCCAACTTTTGTGCACTGGACAAAAGGAAAGATTGCCAAAAAACAAAGCCATAAACTAAAAAACGGTATTTTATATTTAAAAGGTGGAGACTTAAACGAAGAACTGCAGGATTATAAAATGGCTACTATTTATAATTTAAGCGATTATTTTAATGAAGGCTTTTTTGAAACAAAAAAACTGGTGCATCTGCCTTTAAAATTTAAATAATTATAACGTATCGAGATCTGTGTACAATTCGCGAAAGGTGAAATATTGGTGTTCAAACCAATACGTGTTTTTAAATAGGTCTATAGTATAATTTTGTTTAGGATTTAAACCCATTAACAGACTTTTTGCCTTTATAAAATTTTGCTTACTGTTTGCTAAATCCCCTAATTTGTAATAGGTTGCCGCTAGCCCAATGATTGCATCAAAATCAGTCAAATCAAATTGAACTGCCACTTTAAAATCAGATAAAGCTTCTTCATATTTTCCTAAGAAAAAATAAGAGAGACCTCTAAAAAAATAGGAATGCATACTATCTTTATTTAAATTAATGACAGCGTTGAAATCTTCATTGGCCGGTTTGTAATAATTAATACTCATATAAAATTTCCCTCTTTGATAGTAAGTCTCTTCATTAGGAACTACTTTAACAGCCACATTATAAATTTCAGAAGCCTTGCTATAATTTTTTAGGCCAGAATAAGCGCGCGCCAATTGCATAATAATGGGGATGGTTATATTAATATTTGATGCCGCCTCTAAATCGACAATAGCACCTTTATAATCTTCTAAATCATTTTTAGTAACTGCTAAACTGTATCGCGCTTCAATAAAATCGGGGTTTAATTTCAAGGCTTTTGAATAGTCTTCTTTAGCGCCTGTAAAATCCATCAAGCTGTATTTTGAATTTCCTCTATTAAAATACACATCGGCACTTGGTTCAAAAATAATAATCTTGGTATAATCTAAAATGGCACCATTAAAATCGCCTAAATTATTTTTAGCAACACCTCTATAAAAATAGGCGTCAAAATTTTCCGGTTCTAATTCAATGGCATTTGAAAAGAGTTCAACTTGCTCTTTTGGATTTTCTGATCTAAGGCCTTGTCTTATTAATTTATTGGCTTGTGCAAACCCAATAAAGGGCAGGAGAACTAATATAAAAACTAATTTTTTTTTCAACATGGGTAATAGATTAAATAACATGTATTTTTTTGAAACAAAGCGTTGAATGGATTTTCCACTAAATTAAGCAAAATTCTTAAAAAACAGTATTTGGCATTAAAGACAAATTCTCTAAGGTAGCAACAGCTTTAGC
>CAXBHA010000693.1:0-2026 GCA_963974955.1 uncultured Yeosuana sp.
TTTTACATACTTTGGAACAGCATGGTATTGGTTGTATAGCATTTTCGCCTCTTGCCCAAGGTATGCTTACCGAAAAATATTTAAACGGGATCCCAAAAAATTCAAGGGCTGGGAGAGATTTTACGTATTTAAATCCTGAAACAGTAACAAGCAATCTAGAAAAAGTACAGCTTTTGGCTGCAATTGCAAAAGAACGCGGTCAAAAATTATCTCAAATGGCCATTGCTTGGATTTTAAGACAACCACAAATAGCTTCCGTACTCGTTGGAGCAAGTTCGGCTAATCAACTAAAGGAAAATGTGGCCTCAATAAACAATTTGGTGTTTAACATGGATGAATTAAATAAGATTGATAAGATAATTTCTTAATTTAATAGTATTATTCCTTCACAACAATTATTGTAGCCTTTACACCTGTAGCAAGGTTCCATCGGTTTGCAGATATTAAATTACCCATATCATCAACTCCCTGAAACTCTGCCGTATTGGGACCAGATGAACCTTGGTTTAAAGCTACAAAGTCTATTTTATTTAACCCGTTTTGTAAATTAAGTTTTAACCCTTTGAAACCTCCAGTTAAATAAACACTCGCTACGATCACGTCATCATTTAACCTAACCTGAATTAAATCGCCGTCAACTTCTCCAAAATCGCGATATACTATATTCACAAATGTTGCATCGCTTTTAAAATCCCCAAAATACTGATCCGTTGTACTTCCGTTTATTTGTTCAACTTCTTTAGGTGTTAACTTTGTACTTGCCAAGTTTTTGTTCACTCTTTTCTCATAAAGCTCACCAGGATTACCAAACGTTTCACCAAACATTGAAAAATCCGTATTAGGTGAATTTATATTTGAATTATTGTTGGGAATAGAAAGTCCATTAAATGCTTTATTTTCATTTATTTTTGAAGGTAGCAAAAGAGGTTTTATAGAAGACTCTTTTTTACTTTCCATTGCTGGAATAGCCGTAGATTTTTTTTGACTATCAATTTGTGCATTAATTGATAATGTTACCAAAAAAAATATAAAATATGCAAATTTGAATTTCATACACTTATTTGAATTCATTAACGAATACTTATGCAAATTATTTCTAAGGCTTATGGGGCAAAGGTATTTTTTATCTCAATCATATCAAACCTTATGTGCTTATTTTACATTCATTTAACAAAAATCATTCCTTTCGTAGTAATTCTTAGCGTTTAATAAAATAAAAATACTATTGAATGTCCGTATTCATTCATAATACCATTTTTGTCATTCAGAATGGAGTGAAACGAAATGAAGAATCCATTAAAATCAATGCGGTTCCTCCTTTGTCGGAATGACAAAATTATTATGTTTTCAGACTTATGACAAATTACGGACATTCAAAAAAAACACTATCCTATTTCCTGGTGCAAATTGTTAAAATTTGTTAATTTATTATTATGTTATACATAGTACTGTAACAATTTTAATTATGGGTCGTCTATAAAGTATAAATCAATTAAAACATAGAAATAATGAGAACATTAGACAGCAATCAATTAACCGAATCTTTTAAAAATTCAAAAAGTTACAATTGGAACCACAAAAGACGTTTTAGATAACAAAAATTAATTATTCATCAATCAAAAAAACAATCAAAATGAGAACTTTAAACAGCAATGAATTAGCAGGAAACGCAACGAATTCTAAAAGTTACAATTGGAACAACAAAAGACGTTACAAATAAGTAGCGTCTTTTAAAAATCATCAATCAAAAAATCATGAGAACATTAAATAAAATATCAAAACGAATTAACCCATTAACTACAGAAAATTTTCTAGTAAACAGACGGGTTATAAACTTCAATACCTCTGATGAAGGAACGTGGATAGGTTCAAAACGATTTGCACATTAAGGGGTTTCTTTAAGCAAACCGTAATGAATAGAAACCCTTTTCCTTCCAAATGTTTTAGCGGCCTTAATATCTACACCCATATAAATATCAATATGGTTTTTCTTGCGGGAATGCATTCTATCCTTCACAAAATAAAT